>CALXXJ010000001.1 GCA_944392665.1 uncultured Clostridia bacterium
GGAATCTCAAAAATCAAGAAACAAAGTCAGTTTAGGATTTTAATGAAGAGAAATCCTACTAAAAATTTATGCTATCTCGACAAAATCCTCTTCTTGACTTTTCTTATTTCTGGCTATATAATGTATACATTCATATTCAAATATTTTATTTCGTAAATTTTCAAATTCCCAAATACAATTAATTTATATATAAGGAGGGATTTTTTGAAAAAAAAGTTTTTTATTCTCTGCTTATTTTTCATTTTTCTTTTTCTATTTCCATTTTATTATCAATTTAGTTTTTCAAAATATATTTTTAATGATTCTTTTACTGCAACTAAAATTCAAATCGATAAAAAACCAATAATAGAAATCATTGGTATTTCCAATACCAATACAGGATATGAGAAATATGCAAATTCTACACATGTCATAGGTTTAAGAGTTAAAATTACAGAAAAAAATATTGCAATAAATCATTTTAATCGTGATACAATACAAATTCTTGTTAATGGTACATTTATTACTCCATCTATAAAAGTTTTTTTACTTTCTGATAATCATAGTGAAATCATTTATGATATCATGCTTTCAAAATTAACTGGAAATGGAAACTTGAGTATTGTTTTTCCAGAAGGAATTATCGAAGATTCTTTCGGTCAAAAAAGTCTTTATCAGAAATTTGATACTGGTATTTTTATTGATAACATTGCTCCTACTAGTACTTGTGAAGAAATATCTATTGAAAATGATAAATCACAATACATCATTCAATCTAATGAAAATTTAAGGCCTGTAGATGGCTGGAATTTCTATGATACAAGTTCTTCTTTATTAAAAGTTTTTTCTTCCCCGATTTATTATCCTATTACAATCACAGATTATGCCGGAAATACATCTGAAGTTTTTATTGACATACAACACGCCCAAAACATTATGTTGTATTATGCCACTCATAATACTGGTTATTCTATTAACACATTTAATCATAGTGGAGAAATTTCTGGAAAACAAACTATTATCAATTCTTCTCATAATAAATCTGAAAGAATCCTTACTTATCTAGAAGGTGATGTTGATAGTAGTATGTTAAAAGCTAGAGTTTTTGATTATACCTACTGGGGTGAAAATACAACTGACATATGTAATTCTTCTGAAATCAAGTATAGTTATGGCTACAGTCCTAGTTCTACTTCTTGGTATGATATTACTGGTCAAAATGCTATACGTTTTCTTAATAAAATCGCTTTGCAACTAGGTGGCTATGGACACAATACTGCTGGAAATACTTGTTCAAACAAAATAAATCCTATTCCTGAAGAAATTGCCAAACAAAATTTATATGGTCTTTCCGGAATTGCTTTTCAATTAAGAGATTGTGAAGAATATTCTATTGTTTATCAAATCTATGTACCATCTATCGGTTGGTTAAAGGCTTCCTCTGATGGTGAAGAAACAACTTATGCTCATGACAAACCATTTTCTGCTATTAGAATAAATATTGTTCCCAAATCAGAAAAACAACGTTTTATAAATTATTGGAATCGTGTCATTTATACAGATTATGTTGAATAAAATCTTTAAGCCTTAAACATGTATGAAAGCCATAGATATAAATGTCTATGGCTTTTATTTTCTATTTTTTCATAATTATTTTGAAGAAATATTAACCCCTATAATACCTCCTAGAATTCCAAAAACAATTCCTGTAATTATCATAATAATTGATTGGATTGTTAAAGAAAATTGCATGCTAAAAACACTTGAAAACAAATATAATAAAACTATATATACACCACCTATGATTCCCCCATTTATCAATCCATTCTTTTTTATTTTTATATTACTGATACTACTTCCTATTAATATACTAAGTGCTGTAATAATAATGATAGTTGGATTAATAATATTTTCAGAAACATTTGTATAAGTTAATACAATTGACAAAATCAATAAAAAAACGAAAGTAATAATAAAAGCAATTCCCAATCCTTTTAATATATTGATAAGACTTTTATTATTTACATCTGCATTTTCCATATTCCAATCTCCTTTCTGTTTTCTCTTTAATGTATATTTGTAAAAAAAAGAAATAGAACTATAATTCTATTTCCTTTTCTAGGTTTTCTATAAATTTTTTTATGATATCTTCTCTCACAAAATCTTTTCCATATTCTTTTTTTAGTGATGTTGCAATCTCTTCTGTTTCTTTTGAAAATACAACTTCATTAACATTAAAACCTAAACTAATTAATAAGTAATTAATCTTTTCTGATATTGTATTGATTTCAGTCAAGATACCACATATTTTTTTACCATTTAACATTAAATCATTTGGTTCTTTTATTATTAATTGACACTGGTATAATTCCTGTATTGCTTTTTGCATACATTCTGCTATTTTTACAGTTAAACCTTCTAAACTACTAATTTTACATTCTGGTTTTAATATAATGGTCAAAGCAATATTTTTGCTTTCTCCTGTATACCATGCTCTTCCCTTAGTTCCAATTCCATTCGTTTGTATTTCTGCTATTATCATTTTTCCACTATGTTTTTCTTGTAAAGCGATTTGCTTTGCATATGTATGTGTAGAAGAGATTTCTCTAAAATATTCTATTTCTTTTCCTATATTTTTCGTATTTGCATTTTTTATTTTTTCTAACTCCATTGTTTCTCCTAAAACTCATAATCAATTGCTTGTCTATCTATTCTAATAGATTTACACAAATTTGATACTTTAATATGTTCTGGATGATTTTTATATGTTTCTAAATCTTCCATACTTTCAAATTCAGAAATTAATATAGCATCATATTCATTTTTTGGATTTACATTAATACCTGTTTCTATATTCTTAATTTCTGGAATAATGCCTTTTAATCGATTTAACCCTTCTAAAAATTCTTTCATTTTCTCTTCTTTATTTTCTTTAAATTTCCACATCACAATATGTTTTATCATGTTTTTTCCTCCTTATTTCAACTTAACTTTTTAGAAATTTCTTTATTCTATTTATTAATCTATTAAGCATTGATTCTTTAACTTCTGTTATTGGTAAATCCTAAATCTATAAAACTAATTCGTCCATTTCTTCTAGATACTTTACTTGAATATTATCGTCTTCTATATCTATAAGATATTTCTCCTTTTTTACCCTATGCTTATTTTCTAAAAAAGTTATTATGATTATAACATTGTTTTTGAGATTTTTCTACAAATTATAAATATTATTTTCAATCATCAAATACTGCAAATCTATACACAATACTTTCATTTTTCTCTATAGTTTGCAAAACATTCAGGAATACAGTATAATAAAAATATATCCAATAGAGTTATCGGAGGTAATAAAAATGAAGATTACAGAACAATTAGAGTGGGACTATGAAACCAATAAAAAAACATCAACAAATTTTATGACAAAAGACACAATTAGAGAAATCGTTGCTGCTGAACTGTTTATTCCAATTGTTGAAGAATTATATGATAAAAATATATTTACAAACTGGAGTGGATTAACCGGTAATGCACATATAAGAATTCCATTAGATGGTTTATCTAAAGAAAATTTTCTTATAGCAAAGAAAAATTGTGAAAGTAATCCTAATCATTGGAAGTTCCAAAAGCCACCATATGCTGATAATAAAGATATTTTACCAAATTATACTTTTGAAATATATGTAGACTATGAAGAAGGTGTAACAGAAATTTCATATGTTGTTGAAAAAATGCTCGAAGAAGTAAGAAAATTGTCATTCCAAGATATACAAATTGCAAGAGTAGAATATGCAAAGGAAAGTGAATTACCACGAGTTAATATAGAAGGATTATATAAAAGATCTGAATGCCCTGTTTTTAATATTGAAAAACAACAGGATGAAATGGTTCCAGCAGAATCATTTGAAGAATTATCAGAAATGTATTTAGACGGTAATAATCCGGAATATTTTTATGATGAAGAAACAGATACTTATTTTAGAAATAAAGAACTAATTGCAAAATCAAAAGAATATAGAGAATATGAAACATCTCCAGAAAAAAGAAAAGAAAGGGCAATACAAGAAATAAGTAAGAGATTTAATTCAAAAATGACGGATGAACAAAAATATAAAATTATTTTTGATTGGTGTATTAATTATTTTAATTATGCATACTCTGGTTTAAATTATGCTTATGCAGAGCAAGAATGGAGAAAAGAATCCGATGAAAATTTAACTAAATATTATAGAAATTATTGCAGAAATACAAATTCTCAATGCGAACTCTTAGGTTTAGAAACTAGAAAAAAGTTTTTTGAAGATTCTAAAAGTAATATAGATATTCCCAATGAAGCCCTTATACGAACTCAAAAAATAGTTCAACACTTAGAGGAATATGAAAAGTGTAAACAGAAAGAAAACGGATTTATATCTGGAAATACAGATAGTGTATGGCTTAGTAGATATGGTGTTTGTATGAATTTCGCAGAAATATATGAATTTTTGTGTGAAAAATTTTCTTTACCTTGTAAGCATATTCAAGGTTCAATTGATTCAGGAGAATATAATGTAGGACATGCATGGAATGCAATAATGATAAATGGAAAATTAAAATATGTAGATATATCAAGTGCAATTCATTGTAAAGATAAGAGTAATACTATTAATGCTCCAGAAGATTTTTTTGGTAAAACACTTGAAGAATTACAAACTATAGATGGTGGAAAAAATAGAAGAATAGCTGAAGGTTTTGAAAAAAATATTAAGGAATTAATTAACAGCTCTGAAGGTTGGAATGTAGGAGACTAAAAGTTGTTATTTTTTATTGAACTGAATATGTTTTGGAAAATTTAAAAGAATAATTTGACTTTTACCAATTTATATGCTAATATATAGTTAGCTTAAGCAAATGCATTCTTAGTTCGGAAAATGTCATTTGTATCAAGTATGTGTACCACAACTGCACATACTATTTTTTTGTGTAAAAAACAGAGTATATCCCACCTTCATTTTTATTCTTTCCTTATATTTACATATATTATCTAATAAAAAAAGAATACCAACTACTATAATCGTTGATATTCTAAGAATTGGCTGGGCTGGCTAGATTCGAACTAGCGCATGCCAGAGTCAAAGTCTGGTGCCTTACCGCTTGGCTACAGCCCAATATATAATGGGGTGGAAGATGGGACTCGAACCCACGGTCTCCAGTGCCACAAACTGGCGCGTTAACCAACTACGCTACATCCACCATAGTTTACGTGCACCTTTTGATTAGCACATTAACTATTTTAACCTATTTCACCCCATCTTGTCAACCATTTTATGAATTTTATTTTATTTTTTCCAATTTTTTTATTACTATTCATCCTAAAACACGTTATAAAATGCATTATGTCAGTCTTTTTGTAGTAAATCTTTTTATAATGTATTTGGTCTAATAGACTATATAGTAATATTTTCGTTATTATTGAACAGTTGTCATACTACTTGGATCTATTCCATATTGTTGATATAGCCATGTCATATAATCAAATGGTGTCAATGTTTCTGGTAATCCATAATCAATTCCATTTGTTTCCACTCTAATAGATGTTATAACTGGTGGATTTACTGGTGTACTTACTTCTGTATTTCCGGTTGTTTCTGCATCATCTGCTGCTTTTACTTCAACACCTTCTATTTGATGCACAATATCCATACCTTCTATCACTTTACCAAAAGATGTATATTGACCATTTAATCCTGTGTTCTCAGCAGTCATAATAAAGAATTGAGAACTTCCTGAATTATATGATTCTTCTGTCAATGATGAAGAATAACTGGTGTAATCAGATCTTGCCATTGCTACAACACCTTCTTCAAATTGTAATTTGTTATCCACACCACTTGCTATAAATTCACCTTTTATTGTATATTCTGTATCATCACCATCATCTTTTAAATCACTTGTTGTTGCTAATCCTGTTCCATCTCCATTTTTATCTCCACCTTGAATCATAAAATCTTTTACGATTCTATGGAATGTTAGTCCATCATAAAATCCTCTATTTGCTAGTGCTACAAAATTGGCTACTGTTTCTGGTGCATATTCTGGATATAATTCAAATTTAACCGTTCCAAAATTTTCTACTTCCATTGTTGCAACAGGTCTTGTAACTTCCATTGTTGCATTTCTATAATATCCATAACCAATAACTCCTATTAAAACAATTAAAATAATTAAGGCAACTATCCATATAATATTTTTAAATTTTCCCATTTAACTCACTTTTCCTTTCTTTTATCTTTTGAAACATTTAAAGCATATCCCTCACATACATTAAACATTTCTTGTTCTGTTCTTTTCGTTTCATATTGGAACGATTGGGTACGTCCCTTATAACATATTATCAAAAACAAATTGTTCTTGCATTCTTTTTAATGATTGCTTAATTGTTCTCGCTCTTACTTCTCCAATACCATCAACTTCATCTAAGCTTTCAATATCTGCCGCCAATATATGCTGGAATGATTTAAAAGAGTCTACTAAATTTTCTACAATATTGTTTGGCATTCTTGGTACTTTACTTAAAATTCGATATCCTTTTGGATAAACCGCAACTTCATCATAATTATCAAAATACTCATATCCTAATAGTTTTGCAATAGAAGATTCTTTTAACAATTCTTCATATTCTAAGTCTTTTAGTTCTTCTAAAATTTTTTCAGGAGATTTTTTCTTTTTTACAACATAATCTTTTATAATTAAACCTTCCTCTTTATCAAGTCCTCCTATTAGTTCATCTAGCTGCATTTTTACTAATCTCCCATCATCTCCAAGCTCATAAATCTGTCTTTGTATTTCTTCTACAATTCGCATAACCATTTCTGCTCTTTGAATAGCAAGTACAACATTTTGTAATGTTACTATATCATTAAATTCATATTCATTCAATATGTTTAGTTTATTATCAAATACTTTTTTATATTTTTCTAATGTTTGAATTGCTTGATTTGCTTTATTTAATACGACATCTGTGCCTTCTAAAACATATCTATCGTTTCCTTTAAAAACTGTAATGATGTTTCTTCTCTGGGAGATACTAATCACTAACTCCCCTGTTTGTTTTGCCGTTCTTTCTGCTGTTCTATGTCTTGTTCCTGTTTCTGTTGTCTGGATTTCATGTTCTGGAATTAATTGTGTATTGGCATATAGAATTTTTTTCATATCTCCACTCAATACAATTGCCCCATCCATTTTTGCCAATTCATATAATTTTGAAGACGTGTATTCTTCATTTATTATAAATCCACCATCAACAATTTGTTTTATCACTTCATTATTATCTGTAATTAATAATAATGCTCCTGTCTTTGCTCTTAATATATTTTCCAGCCCATCTCTTATCGGTGTTCCTGGAGCTATTAATTTTAAAACAGATGTAATGTTATCTTCTTTTACCTTTTTCAAAATTAATCTCCCTTCTCCCCTTAATTATGCAATCCAACTATTTTAATCCAATTTTTTTCATTGCTTCATTAATATTGCTGACACCTATTATATCTAATTTATATTTTTCTTTCAAGTCTTTTTTGTTAGATTCTGGAATAATGCAACTCTTAAATCCTAATTTTTCTGCTTCTTTCAACCTTTTATCAATTACATTAATTCTTCTCACTTCTCCTGTTAAACCAACTTCTCCGATAATCACCATATCTTTTGGAATTGCCACATTTTTAAAACTTGAAACTACCGCCATCATCATTCCTAAGTCAATAGATGGTTCATTTACTCTTATGCCTCCTACTAAATTCAAATAAACATCTTGACTTCCCAACATAATACCTGCTCTTTTTTCTAAAACAGCAATTAATAAGGCAAGCCTATTATAATCTGTTCCATTTGCCGTTCTTTTTGGAAATCCAAAGATACTTTGTGTTGTTAAGGCTTGTAGCTCAATTAAAATTGCTCTTGTTCCCTCTATACTAGATACTATACAAGAACCTGCTGGATTATCTTCTCTTTCTGAAATTAAAATATCTGAAGGATTTGTAATTTCACACATTCCTTCTTCATTCATTTCAAACATACCAATTTCATTGGTTGAGCCAAATCTATTTTTTACACCTCTAAGGACTCTATATGAGAAATACCTTTCTCCTTCTAGATATAATACTGTATCTACCATATGTTCCAGAACTCTTGGGCCTGCAATATTCCCCTCTTTTGTTACATGTCCTATGATGATTGTTGTAATGGCTCTAGATTTGCAAACTCTCATAACTTGTGAAGTAATCTCTCTTACTTGGCTAACACTTCCAGCTGCTGCTGAAATTTCTTCTGAATACATAGTTTGTATCGAATCAATAATGACAAGTTTTGGATTAATTTCTATGATTGCTTGATTGACAACATCTATATCTGTTTCCCCTAAAAATAAAATATCATCATTGTTGATACCTAATCTATCTGCTCTCATTTTAATTTGTTCTGCAGATTCTTCTCCTGAAACATATAAAACCTTTCCTTCACCTTTTACTTTATCACATATCTGTAAAATCAAAGTAGACTTTCCAATTCCAGGCTCTCCACCAAGTAACACAAGAGAACCTTTTACAAGTCCCCCACCTAATACTCTATCTAACTCTCCAAAACCTGTTGAAGTTCTCAATGTTTCTTTTGCCTCATAAGAATTTAACTTTTGTGGTTTATTTTCACTTTTGGCTAAATCTTTGTGTCCACCTGCTTTTGTTTCTACTACCTTTTGCTCATAAAATGTATTCCAGCTATTACAAGCAGGACATTTTCCAAGCCATTTGCTAGATTCATTTCCACATTCACTACATACAAAAATTGTTTTACTTTTTGCCATTTTTATTTTCTCTCCTTTGGTTCATTTTGTCCATTTGGGACGTTTCTTTTTGGACATTTTTATGAATCTTTTAGTTCAAATTTCTCATCTTTGCTTTTAAAATTTATTAATCTTTCATAGCTCTTTCAATTACTTTTCTATTTATTCCTAATATCCTCGAAAGTTGTGTTTTTGATGTTCCTTTTATATTCTTTAATTCATATATTCTTTCATCTCTTATTTTTTTATTATATGTACGAATTTCCCTTACATCTTTAATATTTAATTTTTTCTGTATTTTTTCCTTTACTTGCTCATCTGTTAGTTTATCAATGATTTCATATTCTACTTCCTCATTTATTGTTTTTTCCTCATAACTATGAAATAGAATAAAATTTTCTATTGCTTCTTTTTTTGTTTGACCAAAAATTGATAAAATGAATTCTGAGTTTATGATCTTTTCACCATATATGAATTCACGATAACTACTCCACTTATAATCTTCTATAGTTGAAATTCTAGCTTTTAGTGGATTTTGATGTATATATTTGCATAAACGATACAGATATTGTTTTGTTTCAACATTTTTACTTAAAAATCTATTTTGAAATAAATGGCCTTCTTTACTATATTTTTTGGAAAAATAACTCGAATATGATATTGCTATACTTTGTATCATCTTAGAAATTTGATTATTTTCATCATAAATAACTAAATGCACATGATTAGTCATTAAACAATATACATATATTTTATATTGATATGTTTCTTTTGTTTTCCTCATTATTTTCAAGAATTTACTATAATCTTGTTCATCATAAAATATGTCTTGCTTATCATTTCCTCTTAAAATGATATGATATACTTTTGTACTACTAATTTGTCTTGCTATACGGGGCATATGCATCTCTCCTTACGTTAACTTCTTATTTTGCCCCTAAAACATGAAAAGTATAGCATATTTTCTTATTTTTTGCTACACTTTTCTTTTAAAAAATTCATATATATTTTCAAAAACCTTCCCCCATTTAAACAAAATGTCCAAATGGAAACGTCCCCAATTGTCCCAATTGCTCCTTTTATACTTCTGCTTTCTTTTTTCCAAATGGGATTTTCTTAAATAAGAAGTCATGTATTTTTTTCCAGGTAACTTCTTGATGTAAGAATTCGTTTATTTCATTTTCTATTTTTTGTTGATGTGGTGTTAATTCTATTTTTATTTCTCTATTCCAGTCGATTTTTTCAAACCAGAAAACTTTGAATCTTTCCCAAAGTCCTTGTTTTATCGGTAAGTTTTCCCCATTAGATACTTGAACTTGCTCTTGTTCCTCTACTTGTCCTTCTTTTACTTGTACTTGCTCTTCTTTTATTTGCTCTGCTTGTACTTGTATTTGCTTTTCTTCATCATTTTCTTTATTAAATTCTATTCCTTCACATAAATTAATTTCATCTCTTATATCTGCCATTAAACCTTCTCCTTTGTAATCTATTATCTATTATATTAGTTGTACTACAACTTACTCTATTTATCAATATTTTTTATTTCTTTTTTTGTTAAATCTCTATTACAAAATAGTTACATTTTTGTTACATATTACCATTTCACCATTTTTATAAACTTTCAATACAGTTATGAATGAACTTAATAACATTTTTGAAGTTATACTAAAAACTCCGCTATTTTTTAATTTACAATGATATATTCTTGTTCAGCTCCTTGGCATTGTAATTTTATCATTTTATTTTCTAAGTTTTCCTCTGTTTTATAATGTGCTAATATATAATTTTTTGTATGCCCTTGCCATACACCATCTTTTTCTTCTTCAAAAAGAACTTCTACTTCTTTTCCTATATATTGTTGATTATATGTTTTTTCATTCTTATTAGATAATTCTATTAATCTTTTACTTCTTTCTTCTTTTTTATTACCATCTATTTGATTTGGCATAACTGCTGCTTTGGTTCCTTTTCTTGGTGAATATTTGAATACATGCATTTTATAAAATTTTATTTCTTCTAAAAAAGCATATGTTTTTTCAAATTCTTCTTCACTTTCTCCTGGAAATCCTACAATAATATCTGTTGTTAATATGGCATCCTCAAATGTTTTTCTTAATAACTTTGTTATATCTTTAAATTCCTCTGTAGTATATCTTCGATTCATTCTTTTTAATGTTTCGTCATAACCACTTTGTAATGATAAATGAAATTGATGACATATTTTAGATAATTTTTCTAATCTACTTACAAATTCTTCGGTTATTAATAAAGGCTCTATAGATCCTAGCCTAATTCTTTCAATTCCTTCTATCCCATTCATTTCTTCTAATAAATCGATTAATCGGTATTCCTGTTTAAAGTCTTTTCCATATGATGCTATATGAATTCCTGTGATAACCACTTCTTTTATGCCTTCTTTTGCAATTTTTTGAATTTCAGATAAGATATGTTCTGGTTTTCTACTTCTTACTCTTCCTCGTGCATATGGAATAATACAATAAGAACAAAAACGGTCACAACCATCTTGAATTTTGATAACAGCTCTTGTCTTTTCTGTAAATGTGATATCCCCAAATTCCACAAATTCCTTTTGGTTCATGACATCTTCTGTTTGTACTTCTGGAATTGTTTGTTTTTCTGTATTTTTGCTTTTTATGTATTTTTCAATATGCTCTACAATATCTTTTTTCTCATTATTTCCTAATACTAAATTAATTTCTTCTATTTTTTCTAATTCTTCTTTTGCTACTTGTGCATAACAACCACAAGCAACAACAATTGCTTTTTTATTTAATTCTTTTACTCTTCTTAACATTTGCCTAGATTTTCTATCTGACATATTGGTTACTGTGCAAGTGTTAACAATATAGATATCTGCCTCTTTGGTATGGTCTACAACTTCATACCCTTTTTCTATAAATTGTTGTGTCATGGCATTTGTTTCATACTGATTTACTTTACACCCCAATGTGATAAATGCTACTGTTTTCATTTTTCATTACGTTCCTTTCTCCATGTTTCATGCTGATTGAAAAAGAATGAAATGATTATCATTATTTTTCAACTTTTCTCCTTGTTTATTGTTAAAACTCCTTACTATTATCCCATATTTTTGCCTTATTTTCAAGCCAATTTGTACTTGTTGCTATTTTATGTTAGAATGTGTCTTTCAAAAAACAAAAAATCCAACTTTTATCAAGCTGGATTTTTTGGATTTTAAACTCTATTTTTAACACTCTATTTTATTTCTATCTTACTATATCTTTGAAATTTATTGGAATTTTCATCTTTTAATTTCTTGTTTTTCCTTCTAGCACATCTAAATTATCTAGTGCTTTTCCTGTTCCTAGTGCCACACATGATACTGTATCTTGTGCAATCATGACATTAATTCCTGTTTTTTCTTGTAACAATTTATCTAGTCCATCAACTAAGCATCCTCCACCTGTCATATAAATTCCTTTATCACTAATGTCTGCTGACAATTCTGGTGGTGTTCTTTCTAATACAGAATGAACCGCATCAACAATCATCATTGCTGGTTCAATTAATGCTTCTAACATTTCACTAGAATGAACAGTTAACGTTTTTGGAAGTCCTGTTACCAAATCTCTTCCTCTAATGTCCATTTCTGTATCTTGTATTTTAGGATATACACAACCAATGTTTACTTTTAAATCTTCAGCAGTTCTTTCACCTATCATGATATTATGTTTTTTCTTAATATATTTTACAATATATTCATCAAATTTATCTCCAGCAACTTTCAAAGAAGTATTCACAACTGAACCTCCTAATGATATAACAGCAATATCTGTTGTTCCTCCTCCAATATCTACTACCATATTTCCACATGGTTTTGATATATCAATTCCTGCTCCAATGGCTGCTGCAATTGGTTCTTCAATTAGATATACTTTTCTTGCACCTGCTTGTGTTGCCGCATCTATAACCGCTTTTTTCTCTACCTCTGTTACTTGTGAAGGGATACAAATCATAATTCTTGGTGCAAATATAAATTTACCACAAACTTTATTAATAAAATGTTTTAACATTTTTTCTGTGACTGTGTAGTCTGATATAACACCATCTCTTAATGGTCTTGTTGCAACAATATTTCCTGGTGTTCTACCTAACATTCTTCTAGCTTCTTGTCCAACTGCCAACACTTCTCCTGTAATATTATCCACAGCAACAACAGAAGGTTCTCTTAATACAATTCCCTTCCCTTTTACATATACAATGACTGTTGCGGTTCCTAAATCAATTCCTACATCCTGTCCAAAACCAAATTTAAACATTTGCTTATCTTCCCTTCTATATATATATCGAAATCTATGATTTCATCATATGTTTTTCTTGTTACAATTTCGTTACAATTATATTACAATATCATTATTTTTTCAACCATTTTTTGTAAAAAAGATTTCTTTATTGCATATCATTGATTATAATTCAAATTATATTTATAAACTTTATTGAACAGTGAATATTTCTAATTTATTAAAAAATCTTTAAAATGTCCCAAACAGAAACGTCCCCAATTGGACATTTTAAAATGTCATATACCTTATGTATTGGTAATCCAAGAGCGGATGTATAATTTCCTTCTATTTTTTCTACATGTATACAAAATTCATTTTGAATTCCATATGCTGCTGCCTTATCCATGGCATTTCCTGTATCTAACCATTTTTCAATTTCTTCATCTGATATATCTTTTAAATATACTTTTACTGTATCATATGTTTTATATTCTTTTATTTTACCATCTTGTTCTATGATAACACTTAATCCTGTTATAATCTTATGTACTTTGTCACCTGTAATTAATTCTTTTATCATTTCTTTTGCATGATTTCTATTTTTTGGTTTTCCATATATTTTTCCATTTTTGGTAACAATCGTATCAGAACCTATAACAATTCTGTCGCCTTCAGTTCTATCATAGACATTTTTTGCTTTTGCATATGCAATTTCGGTTACTTGGTCTTCTACTGATAATGCTTCATTTAACGTTTCTTCTTGATTGCTTACCATGATTTCAAATTTAGGTACTATTAATGATAATAATTCTTTTCTTCTCGGTGATTGAGATGCTAATATAATTCTCATGTTTTCCTCCCTTAATCAATTTCTTTTTCTATTTCATATTTGATATACATTAAAATTCATATTGTTTCCCATATAATAAGAACCTGACCCGACATAGCAATCAAAGATTGCAGTCGGGTACCCCAGAACCTTGTTGTCTAAGACAATAAAAATGTCCCAAACAGAAACGTCCCCAATGGGACATTATCCATATAACTCATTATATATACGATAGTCTATCAATATTTTTCTTACATAATTATTCGTTTCTTTATATGGTATGTTTTCGATATCTGAGCCATCTGCTTGTATAATTTGCTTTTCTATCCAATTATTCACAGTTCCAATACCTGCATTATATGCTGCTAGTGCTACTTCTATATTTCCATATTGTGCTAATAGTGTTGACAGATATTTCGTTCCAATATTGATGTTATTATCAATATCTAGTATTTCTTCTTCTATATTTTCTGTATCAATATCTATATTATTCTTTTTTGCAACATCAATAGCTGTGTCTTCTACAATTTGCATTAGCCCAATGGCATCTTTATTGGAAACTGCTCTACTATCAAAATTACTTTCTGCTTTTATAACTGCATATATTAAATTTTCTTCTACATCATATTCTTCCGCATAGACTGATATAATTTCACTATATGTTTTAGGGTATAATATTTTTAACAATTTATCTTTAAACAGAACAAGTAGTATGGTTACTATGAGTACCACAATGACCGTACATATCATGATTTTATATTTGCTTTTTATCAAAAATTTTCTCTCCTTTTCAATCTTAAACTCCCTAATATTTTCCCTATCATTTATATTTTTTTGGTAAAGGATGAAGATTATTATTTTTGAATTTATCGACGAATGTGACGTGAAGTAGACATACAAATTCTTAGTTTTAAATAAATGAGGAAGCACAATACAGCGAGAGGCTCGTTTATTTACAATCATACCAATTTTTTGCTTCTGATATTTCTGCTACAAGTGGTATCTTTAATTGTATAGCAGACTCCATCTCTCTTTTCATAATATCTTTTACTTCTTCTTTTTCATTTTCTGGCGCTTCAATCATCATTTCGTCATGTACTTGTAAAATAATTTTAGCTTCTAATCCTCTTTTTTTCAATTCTTTGTTCACATTAATCATCGCTATTTTCATAATGTCAGCTGCTGTTCCTTGAATTGGCGTATTCATCGCTACTCTATTTCCAAATTGTCTTACCATATAGTTTTTTGAACTCAATTCTGGAACATATCTTCTTCTATGGAATAAAGTTTCGACATATCCTTTTTCTTTTGCCTTTTCAATAATATTCTCCATAAATTCTTTTATTCCTTCATACTCTGTTAAATATTCATCTATATATTGTTTTGCCTTTTTTCTAGAAATTCCTAGTTGTTCTGCTAATCCAAAATCACTAATTCCATAAACAATCCCAAAGTTTACAGCCTTTGCATTACTTCTTTGTTCTTTGGTTACTTCATCTATTGGTGTTTTAAAAACTTTTGAAGCTGCCTGTTTATGAATATCTTCATTATGATTAAAAGCATCTATCATGTGTTTATCTTCTGAAATATGTGCTAATACTCTTAACTCTATTTGAGAATAATCTGCATCAATATATACTTTTCCCTCTTCTGGTTTAAATACCTTTCTTACTCTTTTTCCTAATTCAAACCTTGTAGGGATATTTTGTAGATTTGGTTCTGTTGAACTGATTCTTCCCGTCGCTGTTATGGTTTGATGGAAAAAGGAATGAATTCTTTTGGTTTTTGGATTAATAAATGGTTTTAGTCCTTCTACATATGTAGAATTTAGTTTCATTAATTGTCTATATTCTAATATCTTTCCAATAATCGGATCTTCTCTTTTTAGTTTTTCTAAAACATCTACATCTGTAGAATATCCATTTTTTGTCTTCTTAATAACTGGTAATTGCATTTTTTCAAAAAGAATTTCTCCTAATTGTTTTGTAGAATTAATATTAAATTCTTCGCCTGCCATTTCATGAATTACTTTTGTTAAAACTTCAATTTGTGAAGTTAATTCTTCTCCAAACGCACTTAATTCTTGTTCATCTACATACATTCCATTCCATTGCATACTAGATAACACTTTTACTGTTGGCATATCAATATTAGTATATAAGTCAAAGCTATTGGTTTCTTTTAATTTTTGTAAAATGATTGTGTTTATTTTTTCAATGACATATACATACAAATTATACTTTTCTGAAGCTTTTTTATCATTTTGCACATTATTTTCTTCAAATAGTGTCATTTGTTTTTGATTATCTTCTTCCCCTGTATATTCTTCTATATCCAATTCTAAATATTGCATTGCTAAATTTTTAAGGTCTAATTTATTATTTGTTGGATTTAAAATATAGGCTCCGATAGATATATCATTTTCAATTCCATCCAAAGTAATGCCTGCTTGTTTTAATAAAATATATATTTTTGTTAAATTAATACTTGTCTTTTTTATTTCTGCATCTTCCAATATTTCTTTTAACTTGACGATTTCTTCTTGTTCTAGCTTTATATAATATGCTTCTTGGGTTTGTGTATTATATAAACTCATTCCCGTTATTTTTTCTTTTATGATATTCTCTGGTGATTCATCTGCCTCTGTTTGCAAATAAAATGTCATATTTTTTTGTGTTTTTACGATATCAATAACCTCTTCTATTGATTTTTCAATCATTTTAAATTCTATTTTATAGGTTTCTTCTTGACTATTATTTTTTTCACCTGTTAAATGAAATCTTTCAATATATCGATTAAAATTTAATTCTTTAAATAATTTTAATACTTCTTCCTTATCCCATTCTTCTACTTTAAATTGTTCTAATGTATCTTCGATTGGAACTTCTAGATTGATAGTTCCCAATGTTTTAGATAATTCTGCTAATTCTTTATTATCTTTAATCTTTTCTCTTTGTTTTCCTTTTAAATCATCTTCATCTTTTTCTATTTTGTCATATAGATTGTCAATCGAACCATATTTTTGAATCAAAGATAATGCTGTTTTTTCTCCAATTCCTGGAACACCTGGTATATTGTCTGAGCTATCTCCTTGCAAACCTTTTACTTCTATCAATTGTTTTGGTTCTAGTCCATAGGTTTCTATAATTTTATTTCTATCAAATAAATCTGTTTCTGTCTTTCCTCCTTTTGTTCTAGGAATTCGAATCGTTACATTATCTGTTGCTAATTGAAAGGTATCTCTATCTCCTGATAATATCGTAACATGAAGTCCTTGCTTTTCTCCATATCTAGAAAGTGTCCCTAAAACATCATCTGCTTCATATCCTTCTTTTTCGACAATATCGATATTCATAGCTCTTAATATTTCTTTAATTAAAGGCATTTGTTCTGCCAATTCTTCTGGCATTCCTTTTCGGTTAGCTTTATATCCTTCATATAGTTTATGTCTTGCTGTTGGTGCTTTTAAGTCAAATGCCACTGCCATATATTTGGGATTCGTATCTTCTATTAATTTAAACAAAATTGCTAAAAAACCATATACCGCATTGGTATATTTTCCATCTTTTGTTGTTAACATTTTACTTCCCATAATTCCATAAAATGCTCGATTCATGATACTATTTCCATCTATTAAAACAAAATTATCCATTTATTACCTCGTATAATGAACATATAAACATTATACGAACTCCTTTCTTTAAAATTTTTTCTTTTTTAAAGCTCCATCTCTTCAGATGCTTCTTTCACTTTTTCTTGTTCTTTTCCTTTTCCTAAACAATATAAAGCATTTAGAAACTCATTGTCTGATTCTTTCATCTTATCTAAACTAATGCATAAAAAACTATCCATTCCATTTCCAATTCCTGTTTCAATTTTGATATTTTCAAATTGTTCAGATAATCTTAAAAAATTTCTAAGAAATTTATCTGTCAGATTAGTTTGTATTCTATCATTCTCTTCTTGTGTTTCTGCATGTACAAAATGTCCATATCTTCCTACTAAGAAATCTGGTACTTTTACAGCTGTTATTCCTTCTTTTTCTAACATTCCCATAAAAACAGTTAAAGCAGATATAGCACTTGGTGTTACATTTCTATATTTTTTTACCCCTTTATTAGCTCTATTTAAAATTTTTTTCATTTTTTCATTATATTCTTCATCTGAACAAGGTTCCATTTTTTGTAAAGCATATATGTAAGCTATTTTTTCTCCCGATTTATTTAGTGAAACTCCATATCTTATCCATGGTAAATTATAGATGTGTTTTCCATCTGTAAAAGATAAATGCATGATATAAGGTGTTTCAAACCCATAGTCATCTTCTTCTCTTTCTGCTAAAAGTATATTTCCTTCATAATGTCCTAAAGGGGTTACCTCATCATATTGATGAAATGTATCATCTAAAATGAAATTTGTATATCTATTAATAAATTTTTCTGGATTCAAATAATCACTCATAGTTGCATTTTTCCATACATGAAATAGAAAATATTTCTCGTTATGTCTTTGGTCCATTTTAGTTGATTTTATATTTGTATTTCTTATTACATCTAAATATCTTTCTAATACTTTCTCAAAAACATCCACATTATTAATCACTAAATTAGGTATATATTCTGCATTTGATTTTGGAATAATTGTTACTGTTTTTCCATCTCTAATTACCGTTGCCTTTCTTTCTTCTGGTGCTATATTTTTTTCTTTTTTGCTAAGCCCCAATCTTTTTTGAAAACTAACTATAATTTTTTCTACCAATTCATTTTTCATATTTTTTCCTTTCTTTAATGTCCTATTAGGGACGTTTCTGTTTAGGACATTTTTATGTTGACTTATTGTAAGATTTTTACTCTTTACTGACACCAGTCTTCTTGTGGCGATACTGGTATTTTTTTATGATTCTCATTTGCTAATTTTTGAGAAGCTTGTATATGTTTTTTCATCTTTACAATATCTACCTCATTCATACCTGTTTGCATCATAATTTCTGGTATAGAATGATTTAAATTTATTAATTCTATCGCTCTATTTCTTTTGATAGCTTCTCTAATCATAGTCCTTAGTTCTTGTAAATCTTTCTTCTCTTGTACTGTTAAATCTGGTTTTTGCATACAAAATGTAATAAATCCATTTGCACTTGTATAATTTTTTTGACTGATACAAGCTTTAATAAAAAATGTATTATAAGTCATATTAGTCGAATCTAAATATTCTAAAACACTTTGCAATGTTTCCATCGTTTTTCGAGGCATATTTTTTAAATCTTCTGCATATCTTTCTTGACATAATTGAATATATTCCATAATTTGTTCTCTACTTCTTTTTGTTTCTTTAAAATCATCTACAATGTCAATACATCTATCTTCCAATTTCTCAAATTGTTTATCTTTCGCTATTTTTTCTTTTATTTGCAATATATATGTTTTGTCTTCTTCTTCAATTCGATTTTTATCTAAACGTTGTCCATCCTTTAATTGATGATATATATAGTTCTGTATTGAAACTTGTCTATCTGCGATTCCTTCATCATAAAAGTTGTTAGCTTTTTGTTCTACTTGTTTTTCTGTCAAATTTGTTTCTTTTGCAATACTCTGATAATCATATCCTTTTTCTAATAATGTTTTCAACACTTCTGTCTGCATTTCTAAAAAGTTTCTTTTATTTTTAAGCTCTCCAGATATTCCTAAAATTACAAATGTTTCGCTCATTCTTGCAACATACATTTTATAATAAGATTGTTGACTAACTTCTAAAATTTTTTTAGCAAAATCTGCCTTTGAAAAAATAGTATTTGTTTCTTGATATATTTTATCAAAAAATTCTGGTGTTATATTTTGTCTAAAATACAATGCATATTTTTCTATAATTCTCGCCTTTAATTTTGCCATATAAGCATCTGATAATCTTAAATTTCCGAATATAGCTGTTTCTCTTCCCGTTTTTGCATTTTGTCTTATCGCTTTTAGATTGTCATTGGTAATAAAAAGTATCTTTTCTGCAAATTGTACTTCTGAAAGCTTTTCTCCATATTGTTGATACAATCTCGTAAATTCTTTATAGTTAATCATGTCTCCTATACAATGTTCTCTACTTTTTAAAAATCTAGTTCTTATACGTTTAAACTCATCTTTACTAACTTTTTCATTTAATAAAATAATTGTATTTTCATTACTATCTGCTAAAATAACTGGAATCCTATATGGCTTCATGTCTAAGATTTTTTCTCCAAAGACTTCTTTACTCATTCCAAATCCATATGTGTCATATAGTCGTTGAAACTTTTGTCCTGATATAGAATCTCCTATATGTAATCTATTTTCTTTTATTACTATATCTCTTAATTGTTTCAATTCTCGTTCATCATACACTTCAAAGTCATCTGTATTAAAAACTCTTGTTGTTTTGCATTTGCCCTTTTTTAATTCTCTGAATTGTGTTACATTTATTTTTAAAATTTTTTCTGCAAAATCTATTTCTTTGATAACAAATGCATATTTTCTATATAGATATAAAAATTCTTCATAAGATATTCTTTTTCCTTTATAAATATGTTCATTTTTCTTTATTTCTTGGCATACTTTTTCTTTTATTTCTTCTGAAATGTCTATGTCACCAAGAATGATTGAATTTGGTGATTTTCCTTTTTTCAAGTTTTTAAATCCTACTCTTGATATATCTAAAATTTCTTCTGCAAACATTTCTTCTGATAATTTTCCTGCATATTTTTCATACAGTCTTTGAAATTGTTCATATGTCATTTCATCTTTTATGTGTAGTCCTTCGCTTTTTATAACCCCTTCTCTTATTTCTAACAAGCTATCTAAATCAAGTGTTTCATTTTTCCAAATTTCAACTTCTTCTATTTTTTTATGAATCAAATTTTTTGCTTTTCCTTCTGAAATTCCCAATATGGTTTTAGCAAAATCATATTCTGTATACAATTCTTTTCCATAAATCTCATAGATTTCTTGGAATTGAGAATAGGATATTTTATCTCCTATATGTAATTTTCTATCTTCTGCTACGGTATTTTTTATTTCTTTTATTGCATAATTCGCTTCTCTAGTCTTTCTTCTGATTTCTTTTCTTATGGCTTTTTCAGGTATTTCCTTGCGAAAATATGTATCATCTGTGCTTGTAAAAATGGTTGCTCTATCTGTTTTATCATATTTTATACAAGATAATGAATGACTAGAAATGTCTAATATTTTCTCTGCAAATAATGTTTCTGACAATTTTGTAAATATTGATTGATACATTTGTTGTATTTCTTCATAAGATACCGTTTTTCCTTTTTCCAATCCAAAATTTTTTATGACATATTGTTTGATAAAACATATATATTCATCATCTATTTCTTCATTTTTTAATATTCTACATCTGTTTTTCTTAAGACTATAATAATCACCTCTAGATAAATCTAAATATATTTCTCCAAAATCTTCTTTAGATAAACCTTGACCATATTGATTATATAATTCTAGAAACTGTTGATAATCAATAATATCATGAATATGAAGTTTCTCTTTTTTTATCATTTCTTGTCTTAATACTTTGGTTTGTCTTTTTTTAGTATTTATACTTCTCTCTACTGAAAATTCCATATATTCTCCTATTATCTACCAAAGGATTGCATTTCATGCCTTTTTTCTTTGACCTCTGCATTTTTCTTTAACTAATTTTTGGTTTTCTTAAATTTGGAAAACTATTTCGTAAATTCAAACACACAAAAATTCCAAGTAACATGAAAAATGTAAATGGTGTTCCATTTTTCCACCCTTCTCCATTGATTAAGAAAACACTATTGGCAAATTGACTGATTAATGCGATTTGAACAACAAATAGTATCATCTTTTTCTTTTGCCACATCATTAATGGAAATAACCACATAATATACCATGGTTGAAAATTCGTAATTAACAAAAATAGGAATGCTACTAAAAAACATTCTGTTTTTCTCATTTCTTCTCTAAATTTTATCTGTTTTTTATATAATAATGTCAAACAGGTAAAGAAATAGATAATGATAAATGAAATTAGAAATACTCTATTTACATTTGAGACCAAATTTGGTATATCAAAATATTCCATTAGTATAATATAAAAGTTTTTCGTGAATTTCTCTTGTTGTGTCAGGATTCCACTTAATACTTGTATATCTTGTAAGTATAGTAAATAAGTAATTGCTACTATAAATATAAATAGCATACCATATAAAAAGCATTTCTTCAATCTTTCCCAAGGCTTTTTATCTCTAAAATAATAAATAATCATAAATGGTAATAGCAAAATGGCAAAATATTTTATTGCTGTAGCCAATGCTAGAAATACAACACTAACAATAATATTTTTCTTTTTAACCAAAAAATACAAAGAAGTAAGTATACATGTCACAACATATATATCATTATGTGCATTTGCAATACCTTCTATAAACATATATGGATTTAATCCATATAGTAATACAAATAATTTCTTTCCTGTTAATTTATAGATAAGATAACAATTCAATAGATGAATTGCCATATTGAATAATTTAAATAGCAATAATGCAACATCAATATTTCCAAAAGAAATTCCTGCTACAATCTTACAAATAAATGTCCATACAGGTCCATATACAACTGTTGTACTTCCCCAGTCATTTTCATACCCTTTTGCTAATACTGTATCTTGTTCTAAATATTGGCTATTATCTCCACTTTCTACAAATTCCTTTATTGTTACATAATATGGATTTTGTTCATATTTACTATCTAATCTTCCTACTCCTAAATAATAAAATACATCTGAACTTAAGAATGGTACAACCATTACAAAGATTAGTGAAACAATAGCTATATACATATACATCTGTTTATTGCTTTTAAATAATTTTTCTCTATTTTTTACAATTAAGAAATAGCAAATGGTTAATCCTGTTAAAATCACTAAATATATTATGGTTTGCTCAAGTCGGTTTGTATCATCTAAACAAAATTTAAAATATTCATTAAAATTCAAAATGGTTCCATTTTCTAATAAATATTTCATAGATGGTATTGCAAATAGGATAGCCACTAACACAAAAACCATTAAAATTATTTTCTTTGAATTGATAAATCCTATTATTTTCTCCTTCATTTTTTCTCCTATACTTTTTTCATTTGGGGCATTTGGGGACGTTTCTCTTTGAAATGGGGCATTTGGGGACGTTTCTCTTTGGACATTTTTATGAAAAGATTGCTAACTATAAATTTTTAATTTTTATTATATAGGTTCTTATTAGAAAAAATTTCTTGTATATTGGCTTAAAATGTCCAAAGAGAAACGTCCCCAAATGCCCCATTTCAAAGAGAAACGTCCCCAAATGCCCCATTTTTCTCCAAATGTCATCAAAACTCAAAAAGCTGAAATACTTCTGGATAAAATTTTTCTAAGTAATTATATTCTGAATTTAAAAAAGTTCCAAAAAAGTTAATTAAAATACTAATTCCTATTAATAACAATACTGTTATGATAATAACTTTTTTGGTTCTTTCTTTTTCTGCATTTTCATACATCAAAAACCAAATGATCATTGCTAATATAGAAAACATCCAAAAGAAATCTACTGCATATCGTTGTACTGTTCCTCCCATGTATACAGTTAATACACACATCACAATTCCAACAATGGGTAGTGTAATCATCATACCTTTTAAAATAGGATCTTTTACTTTTTTATAATATTTATACCAAAAAATACACCCTATAATCGTTAAATTTAAAAATAAAATTCCACAAACGATTCCCCCATTATAATAATTATCTGTATTTCCTTCTGTACTATAATCAATTGACATATATGGGAATTCTTCTTTCAAGTGTGGTGGTTGTATTAAATACTGATACAATCCCTTTGGAATGTCTTTATATCTTTCAGATAAATTTGTAACATCTACAATTGTTAATTGATATTTTGCTCCAAATTCAAAAATGTTTCCAAATCTTGCATAATTGTATATCATTAATGGAATTGCTACAATGATATATGGCACAATGATAGAAATGAATGTCTTCTTTAATGATTTATTTCCATATGCTTGTTTTAGTATTTGATATAAAAATGGTATTAATATAATTGATGCAAGTACTAATGTTGGTCTACATCCTACTGCTAATGCCATTGATAAGCAGGATAAAAATACATATTTTAAATTAACATTTTCTTTATCTTTGGTCGCTTTTAAAATACATATCAGTCCTAACTGAACAAAAAAGTATCCTGCCATTAATACTAATTCATATACCCACATTCTCCATGTATTCCATATATATAATCCCGAAAAACATCCTGCTATAATAAATAGAAATAATAGATTAAATGGAACTTTCTTAAACCAACGTTTATAAATTTGTATAATTAGAATCGTACTTGCTATCACTGATAAAATAACAAATAAAAAAGTTCCTTCTATTGTTGATAAATATGTTCCTGTTATCAGTTTAAATGGTACAAATAAAATAATTGCTGGAACGATTCCAAAATAGACATAATATTTTCCATCATAATATGCCGTATCAAAAGAATATTCCATCTCTTCTCTCTGTGTAGGATCATATGGATTTTCTAAATTTTTCAATTCTTCTGACGGTTCTATATTGATACTAGTTTTACCTTCTAATATAGCATCTACTAAATATTTATTATAAATATCATTTTCCTCTTCTAAATAATCTGATGTAAAACTCGGTTTCATCGATAATAAAATAATAAAACAAGCAATAAAACCAATTATCATCATTTTTTGAGAAGATTTTCCAGTATATGGTTCTCTAAATATATTTATCTTATATAATATACATCCCATTATCACAATGAAAATTAGTATAATTAACATATGTAATACCCTTTCTATTTTTTTACCTCATGATATTCTTTTTCTGTGTTCACTTTCCAAATATTCGATTTATCTTTTTTGCCTTCTTTTATATTCCTAACCGCTTCTATTGCTGTCAACATTGCATGATCCATATTATTATATCTATGTTGTCCATTTCTTCCTATACAATATAAATTTTCTATTCCATTTAAATAATTTATCAATTCATCCATTTTTGCATATGTATCAAAATATGCAGGATATGCTTTTTTTATTTTTTCCATATGGGCATCTTGAACGATTGCTGTATCTTCTATTATTCCTATTTTTTTCAATTCATTGATTGCCATATTTTTAAAATCTTGTTCTGACATATTCCACAATGCATCATTTTCATTACAAAAATATTCTAACCCCAGCCACACATTTTCTTCTGGTTTTTCTACTAAATATGGTGACCAGTTATTAAAAATTTGTATTCTTCCTACTTTTACATCTGGCTCTTGGACATATATCCAACAATCTGGCACAATATTTCCTAATGTTTTTATCGTTGTTTCATTTTTTATTTTTAATTTATCTACTAAAATTCCTATTGTGATAAAATCTCTATATGGCAAATGACTTGCAATATGTAAAATATTTTCTGGCGCCTTTTCTTTTTCTATATTTTCTACTAAATCTTTTAATGGCATGGATGATATAAATATATCTCCTATAAATTCTTCTTCTTTTCCATCATATAAACATATTACTGATTTTATTTTTCCATTTTCTTTTATTATTTTTTGTACTTTATATCCTCGTTTTATGGTTACACCATTTTGTTCTGCCATTTGAGCAAGTCTCTCCCACAATTGTCCTGGTCCATATTTGGGATACCAAAATCGTTCTATTAAAGATGTTTCTGCATTTTTGTTATTTTTTATTTTCAAAACTTTGTATACCATATCTTTTAAAATTGTCGCTACAGATAGCCCTTTTGCACGTTGTTTTCCCCAATCTGGTGAAATTTGACTTGGATGCCTTCCCCATACTTTCTCTGTATATTTTTCAAAAAACATTTGATATAATACTTTTCCAAATCGGTTAATATAAAAGTCTTCTAATGATTCTTCTTGTCTTTTAAAAATACTACTTTTTAAATAACTACATCCTGCTTGTATTGTTTTTTTCAATCCCATATTTTTAAAAGTCTCTAATTTGATTTCTATTGGATAATCAAAAAATTTTCTATCATAATATATTCTAGATATTCTATGTCTGATCAACATAACATTATCTTCTTTTTCTGGATCTGGTCCATCTTTTACTAACTCTGCTGTTCTTTCTAATACTTTATCATCAAAAGATTTTTCTCCTTGTAAAGGCATAATTTCTTTCCAAAAATTCATAATGCTTTCATCTTTTGAAAAAAATCTGTGTCCTCCAATATCCATTCTGTTTTGTTTATATTGAATAGTTTTAGATATTCCTCCAACATCTTCAAACTCTTCTAGCACAGTCACTTTATATTTTTTATCTTTCGATAATTCATAAGCAGCAGTTATTCCTGCTGGTCCAGCACCTATTATAATGACATTACACATAATATCCTCTCTTATCTCTTATTTTTTCCTTTTTATGCGCTTTCATTTTATCATATTTTTTTATTTTTGACTATATATTTTTCATCACTATACAAATATTATTTACTAATAAATGGGCTAATAATTCCTTATTCTAAAATATAAGAAATTATTAACCCATCTATTAAATTTACTATGAAATTATTATCCGTTTAGCCCTGCTGCTATATTCTTTAAATCATATTGCATTTTATCATATTCATTAAAACATCTCGTTAAATAGGTACTAAATGAATCTAATTCTCTTTGCGTTTTGCTTGCTATTGAAGAATCATTTGTCAATTGTGTCCATTTATTTTTAAATCTTTCGTAATCTGTGCCTTTCCAATCAGTACCCATTTCTTCTACTTTTGTAGTTGATGCATTTGTTTGTTGTTTTTGATACTCTATATAATTATATACTGCTTGTTGTGCAGCATAAATTTCTTCTAAATCCACATCTATTTTACTCATAATTTTTCTCCTATTTAAAAGCATCTGCAAGATTTGAATTATTGGTTTCTGTATCTTCATATCCACTTACAATTACTTTTTTAATTAAATTTATATAATTGTTCATTTGTGTACTTCTTGCACTTAAATGTTCTTTTAATATATTAAATGAAGACATCGCATTACCGCAAGCACTTGCCGTCCATTCTCCTTCTAAAGTTGACATCTTTTGAATAACTTTATCAAATTCATCTACCATATTCTGATTTAAAGTACTTAGTTCATCTGCTTTTCCTAAAACTGCCTCTGTATCAATATGGATTTGATCTAAAGTATTTGTACTTGTATTAGGCACATCGGTTATTCTTGTATCCTTTAAAAAAGGTGTTTCTTGAGTTGAACCAACATATTCATCTAATGCTTCTTTTTTTTGATTATCTACATGTTCTTCGTATTTGCTTTCTGCCATACCTGTTATACTGTCTTTGGATTGATTTGTATTTAATACACTGCTTTCTTGTGAATTATTTTCCATAATACTCTCCTATTTATTTTTATAATAGTCTGCTAATTTTTTTATAAATTCTGCTCTTTCTTCATTTTCATATCCTCTAAAGTATACTTCTTCAATTGCCTCATGATTTACAAAAAACATGCAATCTTGATTCACAAACCCTTCTGGATAAGGAATTGCTAAATAATCATATACTGTATTGGTTACTAGATTAGTTTGTTTTACACCAATTATCATGATTTTCTTTTTACCTTTTTTTAATAGTACAACACTTCCTATTGGTAATAATTCTTCAATATTTTCCATTCTTTCTCCTTCTTTCCTTATTTTCCTGTATCATATTTTCTATCTAATTCATGTTATTTGATTGATAACTCTGTCTACTATCGACCACCACCGGCCACTGGACATCTGGCTTTGGCCACCGCCTTGATTTTCTACCTCCGACCACCACCGGCCACCGGCACCGATTGTTACCACCAGCTGACATATGAGCACCTTCCGTTGTATCATCACTATCATCGAACACATCTAGAATCGTATCTGAAATATATTCTGTTACATTTTTACCTGTAAACTTTTCGCAAACCCAATCTGCTGCACCTTTTAACACAAAAGCTCCTATACCTACAACAATTCCTGGAATAGCCACAGGTGCTCCCAGGATTGCACCTGCTCCTGCCGCAACACCAGCTGCAATTCCTGTTGCCGCTGCTTTAAATCCAAAATCAACTGCCGCACCTACTGCAACTTCTGATACAGTCTCTGCAACCATTCTTCCAGAAATTTCTCCATATTCTTCATAATTATCAAAGCCTGTAGAAACAAAATCACATACCGTTCCTGCCCACTCTGCTACACAATTAAGAGCACCTTTTGTAGTATCAAATAAACCTGTAAATGTATCTTTAAACGATGTTTTTATGTTTTTCCACCAATCTTTGACTTTTATACTATCAGCTAATCCAAAAATCGATTGTGTCAAATTTTTCTTATCTAAATCGTCTACTATATCTAATATACCTGAAGCAACACCAAATCCACCAGATAAACAGCTCATGGCATCTCCATAATCACCTGTTACTGCTTTATATATGCTATATCCCCAATTGATTGTTGTCCCTACTAATCCAAAATTAGAAATAAATTTGAAGGCTGTATCTACAAATGTAGAATCCTGCTCTAAGGCTGCCACACTTTCTGCATAATTCAATGGATCTATACTGCTTAAGAATTGTTCTACATCATTTGCTTTTGTTCTAATCGCATTTAAATATTCGATGTTTTTTTTGATTCTCCATATAAAATCTGCAGGAGAACCCTCATTATTTAATGTCCAAAGAACATTGCTAAAGCCATTTACATTAGCATAATAAAACAAATTATTATCCAAATTACTAGCATTGTTCATAATCTCATTTAATCTTGAAATATAGTCATCAATTTTTGTAGTATCTATACTTATTTTATTAGACATTCTTTTTCCCTCTTTTATTTATTATTTCTATCAATATAATACTGATTTGCCACATTATTTTTTATATTAGAATAACATGTCGCAATAAATTCAAGACTAGATATACAATATTCTTCTCCTACACCTTTTATATTCGTTCTAATCTCTTCTTTTAAGCCATTTAATTGATCTGCAAGTGTTTGTAGGGCATATAAATATTGGTTTAATCCCTCATCATCTGTCATTACTGTTTCCTCCTACAAAAATTTTATTTAAATGATTCTGCTAGTGTTGTATTAGCTGTTTCTGTATCTTCATATCCAGTAACAACATTTTTCTTTAAAAATTCTACATATTGATTAATTAAATCATAATAATTTTGGAAATAATCTGATGCAAATGAATTGATTGCCTCAATTGTAGCTGTAGCTGCTTCTCCTTTCCATACATTTTCCAAATTTGTAATTGCAGTTTGTGCTTCTTTTAAATTTGTTTGTAAATCGTCATTTAATTCTGATAATTTGTTTGCTATTTCTAATACTTGTGCTGTATCAATTTTTATTAAATCTGCCATTAAAAATCATTCCTTTCTTTTAAATTTATATTTTTACTTTTTCTCTATGTATTATTCACTTAAATTTGCTACTTGTGAAATATTATCTGATCTTCTATCATCATAATTTTGTGCTTGTGAATTTAAAGTATCACTTGATGATCTTAACTTTTCTACCATTTGATTTAATTTTGTTGATAAATTGTTAATTTTTTCTACATATGCTAAATTGTCGTCTCCTTGCCATGCTTCTCCCATTGTTCCAGCTTGTTGTAACAAGCTTTTGTAAATTTGTTCAAATGAATCTGCATATTCATTAATTTTTGTTGCCGCATCTTTTAATTGTTGTGGCTCAACTGTTATAGATTTTCCCATATTTTTTACTCCTCTCTTTTCCGTTAAATTTTACATAATTATATTATCATAATTTTACAACCATTGTCAATATTTTCCTCAAATACATGTGCATTTTTGTCATATTCTTTTCCAGTAGAGAAATCACATAAGATGACCTCTCTACCTTTTCTATATTTATTATCTGCCAAGTCACTGATTGCACTTGCTAATAATTCTGCTACTTCTGAAATTTTACTTTCTAATGGAATATATGCATCATAGGTAAGATTGGCTGATGGAACATATACTTCAACTAATACTTTATTCATCTAATTGCTCCTCCTCCGTATTTAGTATTTTTATGATTTTTGCATTTCCTTTATCTATTGCAATTGCAAAATTAAGATCTGTTATATCTTTCTTTAATTCACCTTTGTTATTAGAAACCCTAAATGTATATTGATTTGCAAAACCTCTTCCTATCCACATACCATCTTCTACTTTTACATGTTCTTTATACCATTTTTTGGCTGTCATAATACTAACTTTCTTTACTTCATCAAAAATAATAAAATGTACGTTATAATTTTTTGAACCTTTTTCTAGTGCTAATTCTAATTTTTCGACTCTTACAGAATCTTTATTATCCAATAATGTTCTAACAGAATTTATGATAAATACCTTTTTATTAAATTCTTTGCAATTTCTGTTTTCTTCTATAGCAGTCTTATATTCATTATTTCTTTCTAATATTAATTGATATAATTCATCTATCATTTCTTCTGCTTGCTTTCTTCCTGTTATGTGTTTGATATCTCCATTCAAATCTTGAATTTCATTATCTTCATCAATAACAGCCAATTCCAAATTTTTGTACTGCTCTTGTATAAGATTAGCAAAATCTTTTGCAAATTGTAAATAGCTTTTATCTTCTGACAAAATTAAATGAATATAATGTTCTTCCAATTTGTAATAACTCATATTTAATGTGTTTTTTTCCATTCCAATTGGTATATTTAATTTTTCTGTTATATATGGTTTTAAAATTTCTGTTGTTATCTTTTTAGGTAGTACAGCTATTTTATTTGCTTTATATCCACTATATTTGTCTGCTATTTTCTTACTTTCTTCTCTAACAAATTTATATGGATTATTATCCTTTACTAATCTTGCTGTCTGGAATTCATAAATATTTTTATCAACTTTAATTAATCCTCTACCTTCAAAATGTTGTGGTAAAAGTCCTCCTGTTTTTCCTAAAATCATGGTATAATTTGCTTCATCATTAAATTGTAGAGCAATGGTTTGCCCGAAATTTTGAATCATTTTATATTTTATTGCATTTGTTCCTGTAGCTGTAATTACAAAATAGATTCCATATTTTGTTCCCTCTCTTGTTAAATAATTTAAAGCATCTTCTTTATCTGGATAAATTTCTGTAAAAGTAGCATAATTATTGATTGCTACAATAATATTTGGTACACTTTTTCCACTTTCCTCAATAAATGTTGTATAAGTTCCACCAAAATCAGAAAATTTCTTTTTTCTATTTTCTAATTCTTTGTATAATGTCTTCATTAAATTGGTTACTTTTTCTGCATCATATGACAAAATAACATCTCCAATATGTGGTGCTTTTTCAAATGCTTTTAAAGTTTCTGCTTCAAAATCTAATATATATATATTTACTTCTTCTGGTGTATGTTGTTTAATAATTGAATAAATCATTGTTGTTAATAGCATTGCTTTTCCACTACCTTGTGAACCATATATTAATGTATTTCCTTTTTGTGAAATTGGAATTCTTAAATAATTTTGTTTTTGATGTACTGGGTCATCATATTCCCCTATAATTGGTTTTATATTATATTTTTCCTCTGTTGTGAAATATTTATCTTCTACCTCTTGCAATAATATATCTTCTCTAATTGGTGGTAACCAAATTGGTTTTGCTTTTATATGTTCTTTGGATGCAATATCGCTTAAATATTGGGTAATAGCATCCAATTGTTTTGGTGCTTTTCCAGAATAATTTCTATTTTTATTCAATTTTACTTCTTTTAATACTCTAGCATTATTATCAATTACAACTACACTATCATCTTTTTCTTTCACATATTTATCTTGTGGGTAATATGGTGCACCAGACCAAGCAGATTGTCCTAATTCAAACAATTCATTATATCCTACTTGTAAATAAAATCTTCCTGTTTCTTTAAGCATTGCCGCATCTGGTCGTTTCAACATATCCATACTATCAGCTTTTTCTTGAACTTTTAGACAAATTCTAAATTTAGAATTACTCCAAATTTGGTCATCAACTACTCCGTTTGGTTTCTGGGTTGCCAAGATTAAATGGATTCCTAAACTTCTTCCTATTCTTGCTGTACTAACCAATTCTTTCATAAATTCAGGCTGCTGATTTTTTAATTCTGCAAACTCATCTGAAATGATAAATAAATGTGGTAGAGGTTCTGTTACTTGATTTTCTCTATATAATCTTTGATATTTGTAAATATCAATATTACTAACACCTATTTTCTTACTTGTTGCATCAAATATAGCTTGTCTTCTCTTCAATTCACTATTAATAGAAATTAATGCTCTATTAATAGAAGCACCATCTAAATTTGTAATTATTCCAGCCACATGTGGTAAATGCTCAAATGATTTTGCCATTCCTCCACCTTTATAATCTATTAATATAAAGGCAACTTCGTTTGGATGATAGTTTACAGCTAATGATAATATATATGTAATAATAAATTCAGATTTACCACTTCCAGTCATTCCAGCTACTAATCCATGAGGTCCGTGAAATTTTTCATGTAAATCTAATTTGAATAATTCTCCATATGTATCAATTCCAATTGGTGTTGCCAAACTTTTTGTAGGGTCATTTTCTTCCCAGCGATTAATTACATTTAAATGTTCTATTTTTCCTACTTGGAACATTTGCAAAAAGTTTATCATGTTTGGTAATTTAAATCCACTTTCCAACGTATTTAATGGAATGTTAGCTAATTTTTTACTTAGTTTATTTGGATCTGCTGTTAAATATATATCTGGCTTAAATGGTATATAATTTCCTGATATATCGTTTTTATCATATATTTTGGCTTCTTTTTCATGTACCTCTACAACTGCTGAACATTCTTTAGGTAGTTCTTGTAAGTCTTTTACAAAGTTGATGACACTAATATTTAAATTTTTCTTTTTACTATATATTTGATTAAGCATTTCAGACTTTAATGCTAAATCTTTATCTAGTGCAAATATAACATAATAAGGTAAAATTTCTTCTTTTTCTGAATCATTCATTTGTATACGATTCATAATTTCGGTATCCAAGTAATAAGATATTTCTTTTACTTCTTCTAAATTTGTAGCTATAAATCTAAATTTTTTATCATTGCTGAATGTGTGTGGTAACCATTTTACAAATTGAAAATCATCTTTTTCTTTTTGATTATATAAAAATATCATTTTAACTTCATCATAACTATATAATGCTGCTAATTGGAAAATTAAGCCTTTTGCTAGTTCTATAACCTGTTTTCTATCCCCAATCACACCAGAAATATATTCTTCAAACAAAGATATCGTAATTGGTACATTGTCTAGAATCTTTGGTTTTTCACATATTTCATACATATTTTCTAATAATCGATCTTCTTTAAGTGAAAATTTACGTTCAACATATTTTATTTCAGCATCTAATGGCAAATTTCCTATTCCTAATCTAAGTTTTAGAAAATCATTTTGCCATAAACCTCTTTCCCATAAAGTTCTTCTTTTCTTTAAAATTCTATCCTCACATTCATCTATTGTTGCAAAATTTTCTTTTAAAATCCTCTTCTGTTTTTCTTCTTCTTCTTTGATTTCATTTTCTATATCTGTTAAATATTGCGTATATTTTGTTAGTCGCAGTTTTTCTATTTTTTTTCGCATTCTTCTTTCATATAATCTTGTCATTAATGGCCATAATAAAGTTCCTAAGAGCATACTAACTGACATAACAATTGATGGCATATATGATTGAAAATTTTTAGAATTTACTGCATTATTAATAGTAAATGCAGCTGTTGTTAAAGAAGCTAATCCCATCGTAACAGATGGACCTATCGTCAATGCCATTGGTAATCGTTGATTATCTGCATTTTCTGGAGGTTCATCTATTTTAAACATAGCAGTTTTTATATCTCTTTTAAATCTAGGTGAACGATAAAAATATTCCTTTTTTATATCTTCTTCATCAAAATCATCCTCTTCATCATCCATATCATTTTTTTCTTTGAAAGGTAACACTTCAGGTTCCCTTTCAAAGATTCCATCCTTGATTGTTACTAAATTATCTGGATTATTAATCATAACAAAATCATAAAATACAATAATCTTTAATCCCATAATATAGATGACATCACCAAATTCTAAATCTTTTGCTTTTTCTTTTCTTCCATTAATAAAAACACCATTTGTACTTTGATTATCTTTAATAATCCAATATTTATTTCTATAGATTAATATAGCATGTGAAGAAGATACAAAATTGTTTTTAAAGCAAATTTCATTTGTCTCATTTCTACCAATTGATATTTCAATATCTTTATCTATTTTTAATTTTGTATATGTTTGTCTATCTTCTGTTAATTTTTCTGTAAATATAGAGGCAAATTCTTCTCCAATTTTAACGGTATACATATCATTTTCTTTTAGTTCTACTTCTCTTATTTTTTCTTTATTTTCATTTAGTATTTGTGCTTTTCTATTGGATGTCATTATCCATTTATTGTCGAGTCCTTCAATACTGATGAGTTGTTTTTTTTCCTCTACCTCAATCCAAAATTGTCCTTCTATTTTTTCTGGTAACGTTAAAGTATTTATTATATCTTTATATATTAATGTTACTATCATTTTTTCCTCCTATCGTTCAATCATATGATCTAATATATATACTGCATCTAATGAATTTAGTGCTCCATCACTATTGACATCTCCTCTCAACATTCGTTCTTCTGTCAACTCTGCATTGCTCATATACCACTTTAGTATCATATCTGAATCTGCACTGGTAATTTTTCCATCTGCATTAACATCACCTTTTATGTATACAGTAACAGGATAACTCGTCTGTATATTCGTTCCTTCAATTGTCACAGTAATATTTGTAGTTCCAGAACTTACTGCCACAAAATATCCATCTTGAGCAATTCTTCCTGCTGATGGATTACTACTTGACCATTTTAAACCAGATATTTGTGCATTGGCAGGATTCACATTTGCTGAAAAATAATAAGAACTGCCTTTTCGTACATATCTCGCTTTATTACCCATTGTAATTGAAGTTGGAGATATCACTGTTGGAGCTTGTGGTGTTTGTGGTGTTGATTGCGCTGATTGTGTTGTTCCTGTAGTTGTTGATGTTGTTGGCTTTTCATTGGTTGTCTCTTTGTTTGTCGTTGTTGTATTTTTCTTTTGTTGTTCTTCTTCGTCGTCTTCTTCTTTTCCTAAACTTACTAATAATTCGATAACAGAATTTTTATTTACTTCTTCTCCTTCTGGTGTCATTTGGCTTATGATATTTCCTTGTTCTACATCATCACTATTTTGTTCTGTCACATTTACTTGTAATCCTAGTTCAGCTAATTTTTGTGTTGCTTCTTCTATATTCATTCCTACGACATTTATCATTGTTACTTTTTCTTTTGATACTGCTACCTTTATCGTAATACTACTTCCTTTGGATACTTCTTGATTTTCTTCTATTGATTGTTCTAAGACTTTTCCCACTTGAGTTTCATCATCAACTTCTACATATTCATATTGCACTTCTAATCCCAATTCATTAATTTTTTGTGTTGCTTCTTCACTTGTTAATCCAACTAATTGTACCATTTTTACATATTCTATTTGTGCTACTTCTTCTGATTTATTTAATTGTGAAATACCTACAATCCCTAATGCAAGTATAATAATTGCTATAAAAACAATTATTTTAATTCTATGTTTTTTTAATTTTATCCAGATTGGATTTTTTATTTTTTCTTCTTTTTTTACATTTTCTTTTTCTTTATTACTTTTTACTTTTTTCTTTTGGTTTTCTTGTTCCTCTTTATTCTGTTTTATTTTCTTCTCTTTTTTATTTTTCTTTTTATCTTGTTTTGCATTTTCCTTTTGTTCTGCTACTGGTTCTTGTTCTATTGCTTCTTCATTTTTTGTAGCCTTTCCTGTTTGTTCTACTGTTTCTTCTGTTTTTAAGTTTTCTTCTGATTGTTCTCCTATTTCTAGAACTTTCTCCTGCTCAACTGGTTCTATAATATTTTCTATTTTCTCTGTTACTGATTCTTTCTTATTTTGTTCTTCTATTTCTTGAAGTATCTGTTCAGTTTCTTTTGGATTTTCAAGACCGATTCCTACTGTCATATCTAATGCTTCTTTTGGTTGTGTATCTTCAAATACACTTAATGTTCCACTATGGCTATCTGATTTTGTATTTTCCAAAAATATTTTATTCATTTGTTTCTCATTAAAATCAAACAATATTCTTAGTTTCTTTATTTTATTATATTCTTCTTGTAACGCTTCTTTTAGTTCTGTTGCATTTGCATACCTATCTTTTGGATAATAACTACATGCTTTTAATATAATTTCTGCAATTTCTCTTGGCGCATTCTTAGGGCTTTTTAATTTTTCTCCTGATATTCTTTTATATAAAGCTTCTTCTCTTGCATCCACCGTAATTTTTTCTGGGTAATCTGGAAGGAATGGCAATCTATTATAGTTGAAATATCTATATAACATAATTCCTAGAGAATAAATATCAACTGTTTTATTTCCTTTTTCATTTTTGTATAACTCTGGTGCCATATAGTTTTCTGTTCCTTTCTTAGACATGTTGGATACAGTGCTTTCAATATGTTTCGCTATTCCAAAATCGCCTACTTTATACACACCTTTGCCATTCACAAAAATATTATCTGGTTTTATATCTCTATGAATGACATCTTTTGCTTCGCAATCTTCTAATGCTGTTGCTACATCAATTGCCATTTTTAACATTTCTTTATCTGTGATATTTTTTTCAAGTACATAGGCATCTATATTTTTTAATAGTTCCATTTTAATATTAATTATCCAACCAATTTCATTTTTCTTCTTGATAATTTCATAATCTTCTATAGTAACTATATTTTCACTATCTTTAAATATAGACATAAATTTTACTTCTTCTACCCATTTTTGCACAGATTTTTCAAAGTAACTTGTGATATCACCTTGTGTCATTCCCTCTGTCTTTAATGTCTGGATTTCTGCTTTTGTTTGCGGTATTTCTATTTGTTTGATTGCTGAATAAGTAGAAATTCCAAATTCCTCTTTTTTAGCTTTATATACCTTTCCATAAGAACCTTCCCCTATTAATTCTACTTCTTTCCATGTATCATTAAAAAATGTATGCTTTTCCTGTATCTGTTGTTTCTTTTTCTTTCCTAACATCTCTTTTCCTTTCCTTTACTATATCAACCAACAATTTTCTTTTTATTTTATCCATATCTAAGCTTATCCATTAATAATGCTGCATCATTTGCATTGATTGCTCCATTTCCATCCATATCTGCTCTATTCTTTAAATCTTCTGTTAGTTCAACATCATACTTATACATATTTAAAATATAATCAGAATCTTGATAACTGATAACCCCATCATTATTAGCATCACCCTTACCCAATGATGTCGTAACAGTTAATGTGAACGAATCTGTTATATTTGTATTTTTGATTGTTACTGTTATTGTAGTTGTTCCAGTTGATTTAGCTGTTATTACACCACTTTGATTGATTGTTGCAACACTTGTATTACTACTAGACCAAACTAAAGTCTTATCTGTTACATTTGTTACTTTCATTTCTGCTGACGTTTGAGCTGTTCTTGTCTTATTGATATTTATGTATCTTACAATTTTTGCTGATATTCTTCCTGACGGTGTTGCTTGTACTGGCTGTTCTACTGGTTGTTCCTCTGGTTGTTGTGTTGTCTCCGGTATAATAGTTTGCGTTGATGTTTCCGTTTGTGTTGGCACTGTTTCTACTGATGCCGGCGTGCTTTGCTCATTTAGTTTATCCTGAGTACTTTTTGAATCCTCTTCCTCTTCTTTCTCTTTTCCTATACTAATTAACAACTCTACTGTTGTACCTATATTCACTTCTTCTCCTTCTGGAGTCATTTGACTTATGATGATTCCTTGTTCTACATCATCACTATTTTGTTCTGTCACATTTACTTGTAATCCTAGTTCAGCTAATTTTTGTGTTGCTTCTTCTATATTCATTCCTACGACATTTATCATTGTTACTTTTTCTTTTGATACTGCTACCTTTATCGTAATACTACTTCCTTTGGATACTTCTTGATTTTCTTCTATTGATTGTTCTAAGACTTTTCCCACTTGAGTTTCATCATCAACTTCTACATATTCATATTGCACTTCTAATCCCAATTCATTAATTTTTTGTGTTGCTTCTTCACTTGTTAATCCAACTAATTGTACCATTTTTACATATTCTATTTGTGCTACTTCTTCTGATTTATTTAATTGTGAAATACCTACAATCCCTAATGCAAGTATAATAATTGCTATAAAAACAATTATTTTAATTCTATGTTTTTTTAATTTTATCCAGATTGGATTTTTTATTTTTTCTTCTTTTTTTGCATTTTCCTTTTGTTCTACTGCTGGTTCTTTTTCTATTGCTTCTTCATTTTTTGTATCCTCTCCTGTTTTTTCTACTGTTTCTTCTGTTTTTAAGTTTTCTTCTGCTTGTTCTCCTGTTTCTAAATCTTTCTCCTGTTCAACTGGTTTTATAATATTTTCTATTTTCTCTGTTACTGATTCTTTCTTATTTTGTTCTTCTATTGCTTGAAGTATTTGTTCAGTTTCTTTTGGATTTTCAAGACCGATTCCTACTGTCATATCTAATGCTTCTTTTTGTTGTGTATCTTCAAATACACTTAATGTTCCACTATGGCTATCTGATTTTGTATTTTCCAAAAATATTTTATTCATTTGTTTCTCATTAAAATCAAACAATATTCTTGGTTTCTTTATTTTATTATATTCTTCTCGTAAAGCTTCTTTTAGTTCCGTGGCATTTGCATACCTATCTTTTGGATAATAACCGCATGACTTTAAAATAATTTCAGCAATTTCTCTAGAAGCATTTTGTGGAACTGGCATTTTTTCACCAGATATTCTTTTATATAAAGCTTCTTCTCTATCCTCCATTGTTATCTCTTCTGGATAATTGGGTAAAAATGGTAATCGGTTATAATTGAAATATCTATATAACATAACACCTAGAGAGTAAATATCAACTGTTTTATTTCCTTTTTCATTTTTGTATAACTCTGGTGCCATATAGTTTTCTGTTCCTTTTTTAGACATATTTGATACTGTATTGTCAATATGTTTTGCTATTCCAAAATCTCCTACTTTATAAATACCTTTACTATTTACGAAAATATTGTCAGGCTTTATATCTCTATGTATGACATTATTTTCTTCGCAATCTTCTAATGCTGTTGCTACATCAATTGCCATTTTTAATATTTCTCTATCTGTTAGATTATGTTCTAAAATATATAAATCTAGATTTTGCAATAATTCCATTCTGATATTGATTATCCAACCAATCTCTTTCTTTTTCTTTAAAATTTCATAATCTTCTATATCAACTATATTTTCACTATCTTTAAATATGGACATAAATTTAATTTCATCTATCCATTTTTGTACTGATTTCTCATAATATCTTGTAATTCCATCTTGTGTCATTCCTTCTGTTTTTAATGTTTGAATTTCTAATTTTGTTTGTGGTATTTCTATTTGTTTAATAGCTGAATAAGTTGTAATTCCAAATTCTTCTTTTTTAGCTTTATATACCTTTCCATAAGAACCTTCACCAATTAATTCTACTTCTTTCCATTGTTCATTAAAAAATGTATGTTTTTCCTGTATCTGTTGCTTCTTTTTCTTTCCTAACATTTTATTTCCCTTTCTATTTCAATTTATACCTATAAAGTGTTCTTGTTCTTACTTCTGTTGAATCATTCGATGTTGCTACTGTATCACTATATCCTGTCCAATCTGACCATTTATAATAGTAATATGTTTTGGTTACTTCTGTAACTTTATATTGATAAGCTGTTGAGGATCCCGTATATACCCATGCATCAATTCCACAGTGTGAACATTTTTGCCCTATTGCATATAACGTTTCTCCTGAAACTGTATTTGCACTTGCTATTGTTGAACTTTTTTTATGTATTGATGTAGTAATTTGTTGTCCAGCACTTGCTCCTTGTGGCAATGAAGAATATGAACCTGCTACATACCATGCTCCATTATAAAGACCATCTGTATGAGTATAATTAAATGTACTTGATTCACTAAGTAGCGTATATTCTTCTGTATCTGTATTGCTATAAGTTTGATCATAAGCTGTTGTGATATACGTTTTTCCATAAGTTTTTTGTACATCATATTGTGTCCATCCATCTAAATTACTATTTGATGATGTCGTTGTTTGCTTTGTTCTATAACTATATTGCGTCTTCTGCTCTATATCATATCCTTTAGCATTTACTCCACTTGGCAAATTTTCTACCCAACTTGACCATGTTTTATTTTGAGTTTCATTTTTATCATTTTGATCATTATTTTTTTCACTCTCATCTTTGATTTCTTGACCCTTACTAACTAACAATTCTATTGTTATTCCTAAATTAACTTCTTCTCCCTCTGATGTCATTTGACTGATGACTATTCCTTGTGGTACATCATTACTATATTGTTCTGTTACATTTGCCTGTAATCCTATTCCAGCTAATTGTTGTATAGCTTCTTCTATATTCATTCCTACAACATTTATCATTACTACTTTTTGTTTTGATACTGCTACTTTGATAGTTACTGTAGAACCTTTCACTATTTCTTGATTTTCTTGAATAGATTGTTCTAATACTTTTCCTACTTGCGTCTCGTCCTCCACTTCTTCATATTCATATTGTACTTCTAATCCTAGGTCATTAATTTTTTGTGTTGCCTCTTCACTCGTTAATCCTACCACTTGTATCATTTTTACATATTCTATTTCTGATACAACTTCTTGTTTATTTAACTTTGAAATTTCTACACTTCCCACGATAACTAATATAATTCCTATTGCAACTATTATTTTTATTCTGTTATTTTTTAATTTTATCCAAAGAGGACTTTTTATTTTTTCCTCCTTAGTTGATTCTTCTTTATCTTTTTTTTGTTTGTTTTTTTCTTGATTATCTATATTCTGTGTTATTCTCTTTTGTTTCTTTTCTTTTCTATTTTTTATTTTCCCTTGTTTATCATTTTTACTTTGTTCTATTATTGACTTTTTTTCTTCATTTTTTGTATTTTCTAAGTTTTCTTTTACTGTTTCTAAATTTGCTAACACTTCATTGTTTTCAGCATTTAATGCTTTTTGTTCTTCTTTAGGAAAATCTAATCCAATTCCTACTGTCATATCTAATGCATCTTTCGGTTGCTTATCTGCAAACCCACTTAAGGTTCCATCATGATGATCTGATTTTGTATTTTCCAAAAATAATTTATTCATTTGTTTTTCATTAAAGTTAAATAATATTGTTGGCTTTTTTATATTTTCATATATTTTTTGTAAGTCTATTTTTAAGTCTGCTGCACTTGTATATCTTTCTTTTGGATAATAACTACATGCTTTTAATATAATTTCTGCAATTTCCCTTGATGCATTTTTAGGACTTTTTAATTTTTTCCCTGATATTCTTTTATATAAAGCTTCTTCTCTGGCATCTACTGTAATTTTTTCTGGATAGTCTGGAAGAAATGGTAATCGGTTATAATTAAAATATCTATACAGCATAATTCCTAAAGAATAGATATCAACTGTTTTATTTCCTTTTTCATTTTTGTATACCTCTGGTGCCATATAGTTTTCTGTTCCTTTTTTAGACATATTAGATACCGTATTTTCAATATGTTTTGCTATTCCAAAATCTCCTACTTTATAAACACCTTTACTATTTACAAAAATATTGTCTGGCTTTATATCTCTATGAATGACATCATTTTGCTCACACTCTTCCAATGCACTAGTCACATCAATTGCCATTTTCAAAATTTCTTTATCTGTTACATTATTTTCTAAAATATAGGCATCTAAATTTTTTAATAACTCCATTCTTATGTTTATTATCCAGCCAATGTCATTCTTCTTTTTGATGATTTCATAATCTTCTATATTGACAATATTTTCACAATCTTTAAATATTGACATAAATTTGATTTCTTCTACCCATTTTTGTACTGTATTTTCATAATAGCTTGTAATATCATTTTGTGACATTCCTTCTGTTTTTAATGTTTGAATTTCTGACTTTGTTTGTGGTATTTCTATTTGTTTGATAGCTGAATAAGTTGCAATTCCAAATTCTTCTTTTTTAGCTTTATATACTTTTCCATAAGAACCTTCACCAATTAATTCTACTTCTTTCCATTGTTCATTAAAAAAAGTTATCGAATCCTTCGTCTTTTTCTTCTTTTTTAGACTTAACATATTTTCCCCTTTTCTTCCTAATTATTCTTGATTTGGAAAAATTTTAATTGTTTGTTGAAATAGCACATTTTCATTATTATCTGTTATTGTCATAACAGTTGTCCCTTCTTCTTTTGCTGTTATTTTTCCATCTTTATACTCTACTTTCTCATTACTAAAATCCACATTTGCATTTCCTTTATATTCAAATCCAAAACTTTGTCCTGCCATAATTGATCCCGAATACTCATTTTTTATAACTTCAAATCGATTATTTCTCATCATAATAGCTATCACTATGAAAACAATCATGATTGTCACTATAATTGGAAGAATCATTTTATAAAATTGTCTTTTTTCTTCTTTTATTTCTAGAACAATAACCGTTATATTATCTGTTCCGCCCTTTTCTAATGCCTTTTCTACCAAAGCATCTACAATATCTTTTGAATCTAGCTTTTTTGACATAATATGTTCTATTTCTTTATCTGTTAGCATATCTGTTAATCCATCAGTACACAACAAGATTTTTTCAAATTTTGTATAATCATATTTATTTTTATATGGATTCAATATCATTTCATTTTTTCTTATTCCTAAGTGTTGCGTTAATCTGGCTTTTGTTCTTGTATTATTAATATTTAATTTTTCTTGTATTTTGGCATCTGTATGGTCTTCAGATAATTGTTCTAATTTTTTATTTTTAAATCCATAAATTCTACTATCTCCAATATTACAAATGTTAATTGAATTTTCTAAAAATTGTACTGCTGCCATTGTTGTTCCCATTCTTTGATTTGGCAACATTTCTTTACAAATTTTCTCATTTGCTGTTTCTATATACTCTTCCCATATAAGTTTACTATTGGTATTTTCTTGAATATATTGTTTTAAAGTAGAAGAAGCAAGATAAGATGCTCTTTCACCTTTTGCTTCTCCTCCCATTCCATCAAATACTGAACAAACAACATTATCTGTGTTTTCAAATTGTGTTATTTTTATCTTGTTATTTCCTTCGTTATCTTCTTTTAATGTTTTAAAATCAAAATAATAATTATCCTCGTTATTTTCTCTTACATTTCCTATTACGGATTTACATGCACCATTAATAATATATTTCATTTTTTTCCTTATCCTTTTATGATTTTTTTAATTTTTTCACTATTATTATATCTCTAAATTTATATTTTGTTCAATCATTTTATGTGTTTTTTTCTCTATATTTTATAATTCAATTTAATGTTGTCTTCCTTCTAATGTTTGCATAAGTTGTTTCTCTAATTGTTGATATTCTTTTATCTTCTTCTCATATATTTGTTCAAACTCACTTTTAGAACATCCCATAGATTGATAATATCTTTCTTGTATATCTTTTCTTAAATAAAATTTAAAAGCATTATTTAAATCTTCTCTATATAATTCAACATTCTTTAAAGATGTTTCACCAATTCTAAAAGAAGGATGTGAGATTCTAATAAATTTAGGCATAGAAACATAGTCCATTCTATATTCTGTTGCATCCCAAAAATCGCTTCTTCCAGTAAGTTTGGTAAATAAACTTTTTAAATTATTTCTTCCATAATCATTTTCACTATCCCAAGATAATATCTCATCTTCACTTACACCTAAAACAAGTGCTATCTTTTTTAAGTTAATGATTTCTTCGTCATATACTTTTCTTGTAGCAGTATAAGCATGTGATTGAGGAGTATGACCACATAAATCCCAATAGACTTTGCTTGCATATAGTTCTGCTTCCGCTTCTCCCATTGCTAATCCTTTTGTTCCTCTATTAATACGAATAATATTATTGACTCTATCTTCATAAGACATTTGTGCTGTATAATCAGTTTCATTTTCCCAATTTGTATGCCACTTTCCCGAAGCATCTTGCCATGCTTTTCTTAAATGTCCACATTCATGAAAAAAAGTAACAATAGATTGTCCCTGTCTCATCTTGATTTCATTTTTTTCCGCATTTGAATTTGCCAATGCTCTACTTCCATTTGGCAATTGTCCTGGATAGATTTTTACTTTGCAATCTCTAAATCTTTGTGTAATTTTCCCTCCATGACTTAATGTATAATTCATATAGATTTGTTTGGCTTCATTAATTGTATAATTTCTTCCATTAATTGTTTCTATAAAATCACCCATTATCAATTCTCCTTCTTTGTAGTTTCCCTATCTTTTTTGATATCTTATCTTTTAAATTTTTAAACTTATTTAACTCAGCAAATTTTTCTACTTTGCTACTATACTCATCTATATGTAATAAAATCATATTCATCTGACATTGCAGTTAAATTTTCTTGATATAATTGCATTTTATTATTTTCATTAATTACAATATAAATATCATCTACTAATACTATCCCCTTAGATTTTAATAGTATATTTCCAGTTTTATCTATACAATAGTATTCAGTATTAGAAGGATTTTCATCATATCTATATATGATTATTATATCATTTATTATATCATCAATTTCATATCCTTTAGGAATTAATACTTTATTTCCCCAATTATCGTAAAAGCCATAATTTTTTTCATCTAAGTTTTTATATACTATCTCACCATCACTTAATATTTCAATAGTTTTTTCATATTCATTGAAACCAGGTAAATATTCTATGCTACACTTTTCTTCTCCGTTATTTTTTTGTATTGTTACCTTACACTTAGGATCAAGCTTTTCAAAATAATCTTCTTCCATTGGTTCTATAATCATAGTATAATTTTCATTTTTATATGTAAATTCAGAATGATAATATGGCTCTATAACATTTTCCTGTAAAGTAATTTTATCATAATCATACATATCTATTTTTATACTTTGTTCATTTATATCTGTTTTATGTAATATAAATGCTTGAAAACAAAATGAGTATATATTAACAGAAAAATATCTTTTAGCTTCTTCTTCATTAATATCACTTGCATAATTATCTTCTACAAAATTTACTAAATTTCTAAAATATTTATTATCACTTATATTAAATTTTTGATTATTTTTTGAAATTATATAAAATTTATCATTCTGTTTAGCCAATGCAAAATAATATTTTTGATTATCAATTTCTATTTCAAAAAACTTTGATACTCCATCATACTCACATGATATTTTCTCTTCACCTTTTTTATTTATAAAACCATAATTCAAATTGTTTTCTACTACAAAATATACTTCTTCTTTTTTTGCACCTTGTAAGTTTACAATGCTATCAAGTATATCAGATATTTGGTTTATTAAATTATCATGATTTATTTTTGTTATAATTAAAGATGCTACAACCAAAAATAACAATCCGATAGAAACAATCATTTGAATAATATAATATAAAATTATATTTATAATTTTTCTTGTTTTATTTTCTTTTATATCATTTTCTTGATAATGTATGTAAATAACTAACATTATTATACAAATAATATCCCAATATATATCAATGATATTTAATAAAACTAAAATGGACATTACTATGATAGCTATATATGATATTATCTGAATTTTTTTAGGTTTGTTTTTCTTTATTAAAATAATATTTCTCAATGCAAACATTAGCGGAATGATTGAGCACATCATAATTTTTATAACTCTTAATTCATTGTCCAAAGGATTTATTGCAGTTATAACTGCCCATATCATTTCATATGTTCCTAACATTAATTGCCAAAAAAGTACTTTTTTATTTTTTCTATTTTGAATCGCACAAAAAATATTTAATAGTCCCATTATAGTACATACAATTATTACAATTAATGTTGTATCTTTCATTAACAATTCTATAATATTACTATCATAAATTGATTTGACGATTGGTCCTCTTAACATACTGTAATTTAAAAAATCATATGTATTAAATAATATATATATTGACAATATAGCTAAAAAATTTAATATTATTATAAAATAATTTGTTCTTTTTTTATTCATCCTTGTAAAAATCCCCTAAATTTCTTTTAAATATTATCTATAATACTTTTTGTTCCGTACTAGTATATTAGCTTTATCCTTCTCTATTTTCTTTTGATATCTATCTTCTTCAGAAAAAATACAACCACAATATTTTTGCATATATAATCCTAATTCTCTTGCTTTTGCTTGTCCTTCTCTAAAACCTACTCGAAAATCTCGATACAAAAATTCTACACCATATTTTTTTGCCATTTGTTCTGCGACCTCTATTAATGCTTCATGATTTTGATATGGACTAACTAATAATGTAGTAGAAAAATGGGTATATCCATTTTCCTTCGCATATTTTGCTGTTTGTTCTAATCGAACTGGATAGCAATATTCTTTACATCTCGTTTGTAAATTATTTACTACATTTTTGCAAAAATCATCTAATCCATAGTTTTCTTCAAATATAGCATTTACATCAATACTTTTTGTATATTCTTTTAAACAATCTCTTCTCGCTTTATATTCCATATATGGATGAATATTCGGATTAAACCAATATACCGTTGGTTCAATACCTTCTTTTCTTAATGTATCAATACAATATACACTACATGGTGCACAACAAGTATGTAATAATAATTTCATTTTTCAACTTCCTTTACTTTATTATTTATTTCTTTATCGTTTTCTCTTTTCATTCAAAAATGTCCCATTAAGAAACGTCCCCATTTGGACATGCATACCCTAAATGCTTATATGCTGGTGGTAAAACGACTCTACCTCTTAATGTTCTCGCAATAAATCCAATTTGAATTAAATATGGTTCATATACATCTTCTATTGTATCTACTTCCTCTCCCACGGTCGCAGCCAATGCTTCTATTCCAACTGGTCTTCCAGCATATTGCACAATCATGGTATCTAATATCTTTCTATCAATTTCATCTAATCCTAGCTCATCAATTTCAAGCTTGTTTAAGGCATGTTTCGTGATTTTTAAAGTAATATTTCCATCACCTAATACTGCTGCATAATCCCTTACTCTTTTTAATAAACGGTTAGCAATTCTAGGTGTTCCTCTTGATCTTCTTGCAATTTCTGTTGCTGCTTCATTTTCTATTTCTACATTTAAGATTCCTGCCGAACGTTTGACAATTTTAGTTAAGTCTTCTACAGAATATAGCTCTAATCTATGCACAATTCCAAATCTGTCTCTTAATGGTGTTGTCAATGATCCTGCTTTTGTTGTTGCTCCAATCAATGTGAATTTTGGTAAATCCAATCGAATTGATCTAGCACTTGGGCCTTTTCCTATAATAATATCTAATGTATAGTCCTCTAGCGCTGGATATAAAATTTCTTCTACACTTTTGCTAAGTCTATGAATCTCATCTATAAATAAAACATCAAATTCTGAAAGATTTGTAAGAAGTGCTGCTAAATCCCCTGGCTTTTCAATAGCTGGGCCAGAAGTAATTTTGATATTTGAATTCATTTCATTAGATATGATATTTGATAAAGTTGTTTTTCCAAGTCCTGGTGGGCCATATAATAAGACATGGTCTAATGGTTCTCCTCTTTTCTTCGCTGCTTCTATATAAATTTTCATGTTTTCTTTTATCTTGTCTTGCCCAATATATTCATCTAATGTCTTGGGTCTTAATGAGTTTTCTAATCGTTCTTCTCCTGTATTTTCCAGTTCTGGACTTATAATTCTGTCTTCCTCCATTTTATAGTTTCCTCCTTATTTATGTCCAAACGGAAACGTCCCCAAATGTCCCAAACAGAAACGTCCCTAATTGGACACTATTTCAACAAATTATTAATACTAATCGATATTGACATGTCTAATTCTTTTCTCATATTTTCATAATAGTCTTCTAATAATTCTCTTTCATCTTGTGGAAGTTCTTCTACATTGATTTCTGCTCCATCTTTGATACGATACCATTTTTCATCAAAATAATATCGACTTGTAACAATTCTTTCGTTATTTAAACATATAAAATCTTTTCTAGCAAACATATTGGTTCCTAAACTAAATCCAGCATCTCCATCTATTAAATAAGCAAATGTTGGTTTTATATCTAATTTACTAACTGGTTTTTCTATTTTTATATTTTCAATTCCTGGTATTTTCATTCCACAAGCCACTCTGATATAATTTAATTTTATGTCTGTATCTGTTAAATTTGAATCTGTTTGTTTTAAAAAGTCTAGCATATCTTCATTATACATATCTAATCCATTATGGTCTCCAAATAAAAGAATGACCGTATCATCATATAAATCTGCTTCTTTTAGTTTATCTATAAATATTCCAAAAGCATAATCTGCATAATTTACAGATTCCAAATAATTTCCTAACAAAGTTTCTTTATATTTTCCAACATTGATATTCACTTTACTTATATCTTTTAATCCTTCTAGGTAAAATGGTGTGTGTGAAGAAGCTGAGACAATATAAGAAAAGAATGGTGTATCATAATTTTTTAATTTTTCTACTGCCTGTTTATATAATAATTCATCTGATAAATACCCTGCGATATTTTCTGATGTATCTGCAAAAGAATCTTTTAATTCAATATTTTCTACTCCATAAGATTTATACACATTTCCTCTATTCCAAAAAAATCCATAATTTCCATGCATATAAGAAGTGGTATATCCTTCATTTTCAAACATTGTAAATATATTATCATATGTATTTGTATAATATCGACTATAAGACATTCCATTTTCCATAGGATATAAAGATGTTGTAGCTGAAAATTCTGAATCCGCTGTTGAAGAGTAACTTTGCATAAACATATTAGATATTTCTATGTTTTCATTGATAAATTTATTTAAGTTTGGCGTAATTTCTTTTCCATTAATTTCTTTATTGATAACAAAGTTTTGAATCGATTCTAATTGCAAAATGATAACATTTTTTCCTCTAACAATTCCTTGTAAATCATAATTTGTTTTTCCATACTTTTCATCATATTCTTTTTTTAGTTCATCATAATCAGATAAAAGAGCCTCTTTTGTTGTATATTTTGCTTGTTTCTTTATATTGATTGTATTTTCTATATCTGATATATGATATCCATATATTGTACTTTTCTTTATTTGTGTATCTTTATTATATGGATCTTCTTTTGCTCTTACTATGTAGACATTATCCATTTGAAAAAATATAATCGTTACAAAAATACCTATAACTACTTTTGCAATTTTATATTTCATCTGTAATTTCTTCTTTTTTTGTATTTCAAATATTTTCGTAATTAGAAGTATGCCTATAACCAATATATCTATAAAATAGAAAATGTGTTTTGCCTGTACTAACATCGGCAATGTACTCATAATTTCTTCACCATATTGAAGGTTCATAATTTGTGCAACAGACAATACAGAACTAGAATATGTATGATATAAGTTATCTGCTAATAATAATATACTTACAAATATATCTACAACAATTGTAGTTATAATTCTTCCTCTATTTGGTAAAAACATACATATCATCCAAATCATTGTAGATATGAATGCAATTGTGCCTAATATAACTATCCCATCATCTAGCGTTTCTTGAACAGTTATAGTATTTACATAAAAAAAGATTGTCTTTAAAAACATAAAAATTCCTATTACAATTGGAAATCCTATAGAGTTAAAAAATTTATTTGCTATTTCTTTTATTTTATCTTTATTTATTTTTTCCTCACTTGCGTTTTCTTTTTTCTTCACCTTTTCTTCTTTCACTTTATTGTTTTTTATTTTATCTTTTTCCATTTTTTATCTTCCTTTGTTTTATTCTTTTATATTATCTATAAAGTTTTCTATAATTTCTAACATTTTTTTGTTATTTTCTACATATGGTTTTGGCTCAAAATCTTGCACTTTTTTTATTGCCTCTTCTAATTCTTCCACAGTTTGTAGTCCAATAATGTTTCCACCTTGATTAAACTTTTCTACAATTTCTGTTTGATGATTATTTACATGTTCTCCATATTGATGTAATCTTGGCACTGCAATTACTTTCTTTCCTTTTTCAAGTGAAGTAATGATAGAGCCTACCCCTCCATGTGTGATAATAAAATTTGCATTCTGTTCATATGTATCTAATTCTTCTCGTGGCATAAAATCTATAATCTTCATTTTTTCACATTTAGGCTGATACTGGGTGTATCCAGCTTGTACGATCACTTCTTCTTTAATTATATTTTTACTAATTAGTTTATCAATTTCTTCTAATAATCTTTGAAACGAATTATTTTGAGTTCCTAACATTACAAATATCATTAATAAATCGAACCTCCATAAACTGCTTTTGGATATATTTTTAGCATTTCTTCCCATTGCACAATAAATAAATCTGCAATCGGATATAATAATCTTCCCGTTGCTGTTTTTTTATTGGTATTCGCAAAAGTTTCTATATATATAATCTTACTTCCAAATAGTTTTCCCAATATACACATTGGTCCTGCTGTATGTGTTCCTGTTGTTACAATTACTTTTGGTCTTAATTTAAAATAATAATATACTGTTTTAATACATAAGTACAAATATTTGAATATATATGTAAATAATTTTGCTCTTGTTCCATAAGGTAAAAAATCTATTTTATCTCCATATGTTTCTTTTAAATGTTCATTGACTTTATCTTTTTCTGTTATAATATGATAATCATATTTTTCAAATAAAGGAGAAAGTTGTAGTAATTCTGTTAAATGCCCTCCTGTACTTGATATAAATAATACTTTTTTCTTCATTTATAAACACCTTTTCAATCATTCTATTTCTTATATATTATATCTTTTTTTCAAGTATCTGTCTAGTAAAATAAAGAAAAAGACTTAGATATCAGATTCTCATCTAATATTTAAGCCTATTTTTCTTATCCAAATATTCCTCTCTTTTTAATTGGTGGTTGTTCATTCATAGTTTTCGCTAATTGAACTAATAATTCTCTCTGTTCTTTTGAAAGTTTTTTTGGCGTTTGAACATTTACTGTAAATATAAAATCGCCAATTTGATTTGATGTTACAGATTTAAATCCTTTTCCTCTTATAACAAATTTTGTACCCGTTTGTGTTCCTTCAGGTATTTTATACTTTTCTTTACTTCCATCTACCATTGGTATTTCTAATTCTGCACCTAAAGCTGCCTGTGTAATCGTAATCGGTACATCACAATATACATTATTACCTTTTCTTGAATATATACTATGTTTTTTTAATTTAACTGTTATATATAAATCACCTTTTGGTCCACCTTTTTCCCCTGGTTCTCCTTCACCTCTTAGGACAACCATTTGACCATCATCAATACCTGCTGGTATCTTTACTTTTATTTTTGGTTGTTTTCTAACAGTTCCTTTTCCTCTACAATTTTCACAAGGCTCTTTAATAACTTCACCTGTTCCATGACAATTGGTACAAGTTCTTGTCGTTTGCATTTGTCCTAATATGGTATTTTGCACTTGTCTAATTTGTCCTGTACCATTACAAGTTGGACATTTTGTGACAGACGTTCCAGGTTTTGCACCAGTTCCATGACAGACAGTACATTCTTCATTTCTTGTGATTGTAATTTCTTTTTCTACTCCTAAAAATGCTTGTTCAAAAGTAATATCAATATGAAGGTTTAAGTCTGCGCCTTTTCTTGGTCCATTTTGTCTTCTGCTACTACTTCTACCACCACCAAAACCTCCTCCAAAAAATGAAGAAAAGATATCTCCTAAATCTCCAAAATCTCCAAATCCATCAAAACCAGAAGATGTATATGAATAATATCCATTTTGTCCTCCAAATGGTCCTCCTGCACCATTAAATCCTTGTGGTCCATCTGGTCCAAATTGGTCATACATTTTTCTTTTCTGTGGATCTGATAAAGTTTCATAAGCTTCATTGACTTCTTTAAATTTGGCCTCTGCTTCTGCTTTATTATCTGGATTGGCATCTGGATGATATTTTTTTGCTAGTTTTCTATATGCTTTTTTTAATTCGTCATCTGTTGCATTTTTATTAACTCCTAACACCTCATAATAATCTCTTTTTCCTGCCATTCTTTCACTCTTCTCCTCTTTCTAATTTTTCTTTTTGCATAATTCTTCGTTCTCTTGCTAAATCGTGATGTTGATAACCTTCCTCACCTACATAATAATGAATCCATCTTTTTTGTTCATCTAAAACAAACCTTATTTCCTTTTTTGTCTATAAAAAATACTTCACTCATATTTTTCTCCTTCAAGCTTTAAAAGAATCATTAAAGTTTATATTTTGTTTGGAAATTTTTTATAAATCGAATCAAAAACGAGTATTACTAGGCAAGTAAGAAAAAAATCTTAAGATAATACATTTTGTATATCGAAAGATTTTTTTCGAAACTTAACGAAGTAAGACGAAGTTTTTCATTCGATTTTACTTGTTGTCATCTTCTACTTTGTAATCTGCATCATACACATTTCCATCATTTCCTTGTGCATTTTCAGTATTTTCTGTTCCAGCTTGTGCAGCATTTGGATCTGCTCCTGCTGCTCCATTTGGATTTGCATTTTTATATAATTGTTCTGACATATCATAAAATACTTTTGTTAATTTTTCTGTTGCTTCTTTAATCTTTTCTGTATCATTTGATTCTAATGCTTTTCTTGTATTATCAATTTCTGTTTGAACTTTTGCTTTTTCTTCCCCGCTGATTTTGTCTCCTAAGTCTTTTAAAGTTTTTTCACTATTATATACTAAGCTTTCAGCATTATTTTTAACTTCAATTTCTTCTTTCTTTTTCTTATCTTCTGCAGCATGTGCTTCTGCATCTTTTACTGCTTTGTCAATATCTTCATCTGTTAGATTTGTTGAAGCTGTGATAGATACATTTTGGCTATTTCCTGTTGCCATATCTTTTGCAGATACATGAACAATACCATTAGCATCAATATCAAATGTTACTTCAATTTGTGGTACTCCTCTTGGTGCTGCTGGAATTCCTGTTAATTGGAATCTTCCTAATGTTTTGTTATATGCTGCCATTTCTCTTTCACCTTGTAACACGTGAACTTCAACTGATGTTTGACCATCTGCTGCTGTTGAGAAGATTTGAGATTTTTTAGTTGGTATAGTTGTATTTCTTTCAATTAATTTTGTAAATACACCACCATATGTTTCAATACCTAATGATAATGGTGTTACATCTAATAGTACTAAGTCTTTTACATCTCCTGATAATACACCACCTTGGATAGCTGCACCGATTGCAACACATTCATCTGGGTTGATTCCTTTATCTGGTTCTTTTCCTGTGATTCTTTTTACAACTTCTTGAACAGCTGGGACTCTTGTTGAACCACCAACTAATAATACTTTATGAATATCATTTGATGTGATTCCAGCATCTTTTAATGCTTGATTTACAGGTCCAGCAGTTGCTTCTACTAAATCATGGATTAATTCTTCAAATTTTGCTCTTGTTAAGTTTACATCTAAGTGTTTTGGTCCTGTACTGTCTGCTGTGATAAATGGCAAGTTAATTTGTGTTTGTTGAACACCTGATAATTCTATTTTTGCTTTTTCTGCTGCTTCTTTTAATCTTTGCATTGCCATTTTGTCTTGTTTTAAATCAATTCCATTTGATTTTTTGAATTCATCAACTAAGTAATCAATGATTGCATTATCAAAGTCATCTCCACCTAAATGTGTATTACCACTTGTAGATAAAACTTCAAATACACCATCACCAATATCTAGGATAGATACATCAAATGTTCCTCCACCTAAGTCATAGATTAATATTTTTTGATCTTGTTCTTTATCCATTCCATATGCAAGTGCTGCTGCTGTTGGCTCGTTAATAATTCTTAAAACCTCTAGACCTGCAATTTTACCTGCATCTTTTGTTGCTTGTCTTTGACTATCATTAAAATATGCTGGTACTGTAATAACTGCTTGTGTTACTTTTTGTCCTAAATAATTTTCTGCATCTGTTTTTAATTTTTGTAAAATCATTGCTGAAATTTCTTGTGGTGTAAAAGCATCTCCTTCAATATTTACTTTATCAGCTGTTCCCATTTTTCTTTTGATTGAAATAACAGTATTGTCTGGATTTGTAACTGCTTGACGTTTTGCTATTTGTCCAACTAGTCTTTCACCATTTTTAGAAAACGCAACAACTGATGGTGTTGTTCTATTTCCTTCTGCATTTGGTATAACGACTGGTTCTCCTCCTTCCATAACTGCTACACATGAATTTGTTGTTCCTAAGTCAATTCCTATAATTTTTCCCATTTTCAATTCCTCCTAAATTAAATTTATATTTTTTAAATTAATACCTTTCATATTTTTTCGTTCTTTTGTAATTCAAGAATGATTTTTCGATTGTTTTCTATTATTTCTTTTGTTACTTTTTTCATCCACTCTTCTTTTGTCATATTAGATAATTTCCAATTTGATAACTCTTTATATTGCATTTCTTCACCTAACCATTCTGGCTTTTGGAAAGTATTTGCTATATCTTCACTTGGAAATTCTACTTCTGCTGTTATAAAATCTTGTAAATCATCTTTATATATATCCATTTCAACATTTAGGTTATTCTCTATTGGAATTACCATTCTTGTTTTTCTTATTATGTTGCTAATTCTATTTTTTATTAGTTCGTTAAAATCTTCTTTCTGAATATAACTTTCTATTTCATATGCATTTGCAACAGTAGAATCCTTATGATACGCTATATCTCCTTTGGTTTTTACTGTATAAACATATTGTATATCATCAGATTTTTTATCTTGTATTTTTCGAATTCTAATTACTGTTTTGGGATCTTTATATATAAATGCTTGTTCTATATCCAATATACTTTCTATTTTCAAATTTTCAGGAAAATATTTTACTGCATATTTTCTTTCTATTTCTTGTTTCATATTTGATTTCCTCTTTTAATTTGCTACTACTACCATAGAATGTCTAATTACTTTTGTACCAATCTTATATCCTTTTCTATATTCTTGCACAATTTCCTTTTCACCTTTTGTATCATCTTGTACACTACTTACTGCCTCATGTAATTCTGGATCAAAAGTTTCTCCTACAGTTTTGATTTCTTCTACACCTTTTGCCCTTAGTGTATCTTGAAATTGTTTTAATACCAATTCAATTCCTTTTTTATATTCTTCATCTTTTGTTTCAACTTTAGCAGCATTTTCTAAATTATCTAATATTGGAAGCATTACTTCCACAACATCTGATAAAATAGAATTGTATAAACTTTCTCTTTCTTTTGCACTTCTCTTTTTAAAGTTTTCAAATTCTGCTAAAATTCTTTTATATCTGTCATCTAATTCATCATATTCTGACTTTGGTACAATTTCTTGCTCTTTTTTCACTTTTTTATTTTCTGCTTTTTCTTCTTGTTTTACATCGTTTTCTAATTCTTCATTATTTTCTTTTTCTGCCATTTTTTACCACCTTTCTCCAATTTGGAAAATAATCTCTATAACAATGATTATTTTTCAAATTTATTCTATTTCTTTTAACTTTTTATTAATATATTTCATAACAGAAATTACTTTTGAATAATCCATTCTTTTAGGTCCAATAATACCAATTGTTCCTAAATCTTTTCCATTGACTTTATGTTTAAAAGTAACAACGCTAAAATCTTTTAATTCTTCTTTCTGATTTTCCTCTCCTATATATACATGAATATCATCTGCAATTCCTGAATCTAACATATCTGTTACTAATTCTTTTGTATCTAGTATATTAACAAAGTTTTTAGCAACATCTAAACTATTAAATTCTGGTAAATCAAATGACTTATTAGCACCTTCTAAATATACATTTTCTTCTTCTAATACTTTTTTAATTTGCTCAATAATTGGCTTAATCACATTGATACTATATGTCATTTCATCATACAAATAATCTTCTAAAGGTCTATCAATTGTTTCAATTGGCTGTCCTTTTAATTTTTTATTAAACATATAATTAATGGTTTCTACTTGTTTTTCTGTCACATCTTCATCAAATTTGATAATGGTTTCTTTTACTAATCCACTATCTGTTAAGATAACTGCCATCATCATTCTAGAGCCTAATAATACAAATTTAATTTCTTCTATTATTTGACTATTTGCTTTTGGTCCTATAGATACTGTCGTATAATGTGTAACTTCTGATATCGTATTTGCTGCAATCTTTGTTAAATCTTCAATTTCATTTACTTTTGTCTCTAATTTATCACTAATATATTTAATTTCCTCTAAACTGATATCGTCCTCTTTTAACAATTCATCAACATAATATCGATACCCTTTTTCAGAAGGTATTCTACCACTTGATGTATGAGTTTTATCCAAGTAACCAGCTTTTTCTAAATCTGCCATTTCATTTCGAATCGTTGCACTACTATAATCTAATCCATGATTTGTAGTTAATGCATTTGAGCTAACCGGTTCTGCTGTATTAATATATTCTTCTACAATTGCTTGTAATACTTTCTTTTTTCTATCATCTAACAATTTTTTCACCTCTTTAGTTTTAATTGTTAGTTTGTTGTTTTAGCACTCTTGTTGTTTGTTTGCTAACTTCATATATATTATACCCCTTTTTAGCACTTGTCAATACATTTTGCTAAAATATTTTGTGAATTTTGTGTGAACAAAAAAACAAAATGAATTTTACGAAATACATTCATTTTGTTTTTATTTCTATTTTATATAAAGAGTCAGTCTAGATCCGCATTGTTGATTTATATCTACTTCCATTATAGTCAACATAACTTGCTGAATTTATATCCTGCCAGCTACCTCCACGATAAATTCTACTACTAGTAGCATAAGCTCCTAATGTCCATTCACTCACATTTCCTCCTAAATCTCTAATCTGATTAATATTATCATTAGCATATGACGCATTGCCTGTAGTTGTATAAGATCCGTGATTATTATTTCCTATTCCTTTAGCCGTTATTTTTTCTTTATCTGTACTTCCACTATTTTTTATCCAATTTAACATTGCATCATATTGGCTCAACCAAACCATACTACTTGCTACTGAATTGTTCTTTCCTGTATATTCTTTATGTTTTGCATATAATCCATACCACATACTTGTTGTATCATTTCTAGCTGTCACTGGCTTTACATTTGCTTTAGATTGTATGGTTCCTCCACTTCCTTCATCTCTTTCTGTCGCTGTCGACAAACTTGATTCATACCTACTTATATAAAATCCATCATATTTTGCAACGCTATTAATCATTGTTTTATACTCTTGTTTTAATCCTTCTAATGTCATGCCAACAGTATTATAATCTTGTGTATTATTATCATATGAAGTTACAATTGCCGGCTCTCTGATTCCTGAATTATCATTGTAAATATTATTTACCGTTCCAAACGTTTCTCCTATACTTGACTCATATACTTTCCCAACAATTTCACTTGCTGTGCTACTATGTTCTGGATTAGTACATTTAACTTCTCCATTTACGAATTCCAAATTACAATTTCCACCTGCTGTTCTACATTGTGCCATACTATTTATATTATTTACAGGAACCCATACAAACTCACTTCCATCTGGTCCTCTTACAACCAATCCTGTATCTATAATATTTAGTTCTTTGTCAACAGTAAATCCCGCTGGTATTGTAGCTGTATGATTATTTACATCTGTATAATTATTTTTGAAAGTTTTTTCTACCTCTACCCCTGCAATTACCTTCTCCTTTATTGCCACATTCCCATAAAAATCAACTATAAATTCATAACCATCCATTTCTACAGTTACTGTTTCTTCGTCTTTTTCCGCGATAGTTCCATCTAAATTTTTTATTTCCTTCTCAAATGCATCTACATCAAAAATTCCAGCACTATCATAGCTTCCGACATATGCTACATTAACTTTTTCTTCAGCTCCTGCTTGGGTTGTTGCTTTTTTTGCTTCACTTGCTCTTCCTAATATTCCGTTATCACCTGTTAATGTTACAATTGAAACACCTGCTAAAATGATTAATATAATAATTGTAATAACTAATGCAATTAATGTAATACCATTCTTCCCTTGCCTAGCTTCTTTTTCCATCTCTGATTCTCCTTTCTTTTGTGTCTTGTTAAGTGATTATCTTTTAGTAGTATTGGCATTATTTTCTTTTTTATACAATTACAAATAATCATTTTCCATTATTGGCTAATTTTCTATAAATATAATTAAAGTAAACTAATATATATGAATATCCCAATTGCTTGTATAATAAATACATTTAACATATTTGAAATTAATAAATTATTTGTTGTCTCTATCACTCCTAATAAATTATTATCTTCTTCCTTTTTATAATGTTTTTGTGATTCAAAAAATGTAACCAATTCCGGAATACTCGTTATCACACCTAATAAAACGCCTAAAATCCATTCTGCAATTCCAAAATGTTCTGATAAATTTTCTAATACATTTCCTAATGCATCTCCTACAAAATATAGTAGAATTCCTGCTATTAAAATATATCCAACATATATAAATGATTGTTTATTCTTTTGTGTTTCTTTTTGTTCTTTTTCTATTTCTTCAGCCTCTATTTCTTCATAATTTAAATATCTTTCATGTATTTTTTTGGATATCCAGTAAAAAATAATATACATAACTACTAATATGAATGCTACCATTATATTTAACGTATTTTCCAATTTTAATAACATAATTGGAAACATAATTGTTAAGATTACTAATACATTTTGAATGATGATTCCCTTATTCTTAATAGCTTTATAATTTTTATTGATTACTAAAGATACACCATATTGAATAAAATTAATGACATTAGAACTTATAATATTATATAAACTTGTTCCCATTAGTCCTTTAAAACTAGATACAGTTACAGTCAGTAATTCAGGAATTGAAGTGGCAATCCCTGCAATATTTCCTATTGTTCTTGGTTTTAACTTTAAATTTTCTGCTAATTTTCTTAAAGCTTTGACAAGTATAAATTTGGAAATCGTAACAATTAAAATAGCATATAACAAAAATTTTCCTATTTCTATCAACATTTTTATCTTTTACTCCTTGTTTTACTAACTATTTTCTCCTTTTTTCATTTATTTATAACAAAAATAATTATTTTTATAAATTAAAAAGACAAAGGAGACAAATATTTAAAATAAACATCTGTCTCCTTTATCTTTTTAATTAAATTCTGACGCTTTCTTCCTATAATGAATAAAATCTTTAGTCATATATACAGGCCGTACTTTCAGCTTTTTTTCCATAAAGCTTTTTGATGGCTTGTTTGCATGTCTTATGCAAAATTCCAGTTCTTTATACTTGGTATTTTCTGAAATATACTTTGCAAATTGATAAATTGCTTCTTTGCAATAGCCCTTTCTCCGCACCTTTGCAGATATAAAATAGGAAACTTCCATTACTTTTTTAGGCTTTTTCTCACCAAGAACCATCCCTACAATTTGATTTTGCTCATCTAGTATTTTAAAAGCATCATAGTTACAAGAGTCGACACATAATTCCATTAAATCTTGTGCTTCCTCTAAATCTTTACAATAAGCTAACCGAAAAAATTTTTCAACGCTTGCATCTTGAGCTATCTCTAAATATGCATTTGCATCATTTAAATTAAATCTTTCCAACCGTATCATACTTTTCCTCCATTTGGTTTTTATTTTATTTATTATACATTAATTTTATGTATACTGTCAAATATATAATTAGATATCTCAGAAATTCAGTTGTTTTTATTGCCATTTATTAAAAAATATTATATAATGGCTTCGTATTGTAAAGGAGCGTGAATTTATGGAAGAAGTTGAAATTGGACAAGTTTATCGCCATTTTAAAGGAAACTATTATTTTGTTGAAAATGTGGCATATAACTCGGAAACAAAAGAAAGAATGGTTGTATATAAACCTTTATACCCTAGAGATGATGGACGCTCCTTGTGGGTTAGACCTGAAAAAATGTTTTTGGAAGAAATTCCAGAAAGACCAGACAATATTACTGGTCAAAAAACAAGATTTGCATTAGTAACAAATTTAGAAAAAGATTATACTAAGAAATAAAATGTCGCATTGACAAACGATCTCAATGAGACAAAAAATGTCGCACAGACAAACGAACTTAATGCGACACCCAAAAGGAAATTTTAGAAAAAGGAGGATTTTTATGATAGATATTAAATTTTTAAGAGAACATCCTGATGTTGTAAAAGAAAATATTAAGAAAAAGTTTCAAGATCATAAATTAGTAATGGTTGATGAAGTAATTGAATTAGACAAGAAGAATAGAGAAGCTCAACTTGTTGGTGATAATTTAAGAGCTGAAAGAAAAACTTTAAGTTCTCAAATCGGAGAATTGATGAAAGCTGGTAAAAAAGAAGAAGCTGAAAAAATCAAAGCACAAGTTCAAGAAATTAACGCTAAACTTGAAGAAAATGAAAAACTAGAAAATGAATATGCTGAAGAGATAAAAACAAGAATGATGAAAATACCAAACATCATGCATGAATCTGTTCCTATTGGAAAAGATGATTCTGAAAATGTAGAAGTTGAAAAATTTGGAGAACCAGTTGTTCCTGATTATGAAATACCTTTTCATGGTGAAATATTAGAAAACTTAGGTGGTTTAGATTTAGATAGTGCTAGACGTGTTTCTGGTAATGGATTTTATTATTTAATGGGTGATGTTGCAAGACTTCATTCTGCTGTTTTAACTTATGCTAGGGATTTTATGATTAATAAAGGATTTACCTATTGCATTCCACCATTTATGATAAGAAGTGATGTTGTAACTGGTGTTATGAGTTTTGAGGAAATGGATGCCATGATGTATAAAATTGAAGGAGAAGATTTATATCTAATTGGTACTTCTGAACATTCTATGATTGGTAAATTTAAAGATCAAATTTTAAGAAAAGAAGACATGCCATATACGATGACTTCATACTCTCCTTGCTTCAGAAAAGAAAAAGGTGCTCATGGAATAGAAGAACGTGGTGTATATAGAATTCACCAATTCGAAAAACAAGAAATGATTGTTGTTTGTGAACCTGAAGATAGTTGGAATTGGTATGATAAGATGTGGTCATATACAGTTGAATTCTTTAGAAGTATGAATATTCCAGTAAGAACCTTAGAATGTTGTAGTGGAGATTTAGCTGATTTAAAAGCAAAATCTTGTGATGTTGAAGCCTGGTCTCCTAGACAACAAAAATATTTTGAAGTAGGAAGCTGTTCAAATTTAACAGATGCACAAGCAAGACGTTTAGGTATAAGAATTAAAGGTGAAAAAGGAAATTATTTTGCACATACTTTAAACAATACAGTTGTTGCTCCACCTCGTATGTTAATTTCTATCATGGAAAATAATTATCAACCAGATGGTAGTGTGATTGTTCCAGAAGTATTAAGACCATATATGGGTGGACTTGAAAAAATTGAACCTAAGAAGAACAAATAATACTTGAAAAAAGATTTATATTTTATGTTTTTAATTTTATAATATATATACTATAAGGAAGGCGTGCGTTAACGAAATCAAAGATTTCGACGCACAGATGTGAAGACTGCTTCGCAGTACTTCACGAATATAAGAAGCCTAACCTTGTTGTATACGGAAAAATCCACATAGGGTCAAAATAAAAGCCGATTTTTCCTATACAATAAAAAATTTAATAAATATTTTAAAAGGAGAAGAAGAAGAAAATGATGAATAAAAATATAACAATAATTGTTGGCGCTAAATGGGGCGATGAAGGAAAAGGAAAAATAGCTGCAATAGAAGCACAAAATGCAAAATTAGTTATTAGAGCAACTGGTGGAAGTAATGCTGGACATACTGTTATTTATAAAGAACAAAAATTACCATTACACTTAGTTCCAGGAGGAATTGCTTATCCTCAAACTACTTGTATTATTGGACCTGGTGTTGTACTTGATTTGGAAGTATTATTTGAAGAAATCGCATTTTTAAAGAAATGTGGTATTCCAGATATTGAATCAAGATTAAAAATTAGTGGACGTACACATGTTACACTTCCTTATCATAAAGATTTAGATGGTTTATATGAATCTTTAAAGAATAAACCTGTCGGAACAACCAAAAGAGGAATTGGGCCAACTTATGCAGATAAAAGTAATCGTATTGGTATCAGAATGTATGACCTACTTCTTCCAGAAGATGAATTGATTCATAAAATCGAAGAAGCTACAAAAGTTCATAATCAAGTTTTCAAAGCAAACAATATGGAAAACTGTGTTGTTGATTGTCAAAAATTAGGTAAACAATATCATGAATATGGAGAAACCTTAAAAAATTATATTACAGATATTGAACCTTTAATTTTCAATAGTATTAAGAATAATGAAAAAATCGTTGTAGAAGGTGCTCAAGCTTTCCGTTTAGACTTAGATCATGGAGATTACCCAATGGTTACAAGTTCACACCCAGTTGTTTCTGGAACACTTTGTGGAGCAGCTCTACCAGCACAAGCTTTAAATGTTGTTATTGGTGTTGATAAAGCATATAATAGTAGAGTTGGTAATGGTCCATTTCCTACCGAATTACCTGCTTCAATTGATGAAAATGGAAATGTCATAAAAGATACCACTCCTTTAGAAGGTGATATTATTCGTGATTTAGGTCATGAATATGGTACAACAACTGGTCGTCCTCGTAGATGTGGATGGATGGACTGCCCTATTCTTTGTTCTGCTAAATATACATCTGGTATCGATTATTTATGTTTAAATCATTTAGATACTTTAGGAGAAATTGGTAAAAAATTAGGATATGTTAAAGTTTGCACAAGTTATATGTATAAGGGTGAAAAAATTCATCATTATCCTGACGATATCATGGTGACAGGTGAAATTCCTGAACCAGTTTATGAAACTTTAGAAGGTGGATGGACAATTGATAGTTCTTGTAAAAAATACGAAGATCTTCCAGAACTTGCAAAGAAATTTGTTGAAATTGTAGAAAAAGCTTCTGGTATTCCTGTTAAATACATAGGAACTGGTCCTGCAAGTGATGATTTAATTGTAAGAGAAGATATTTAATTATTGCAAGAGAGCTTATGCTCTCTTGTTTTTTTGTGGTAGTTTTCCCTATAGAAAATTTGATTTTGCTAATACTCTTTTCTTATTTGAAAAAAACAAAAAAATATGTTAAAATATGAAAATATAAATACGAATAAGGAGAATTTTGATTATGAATATAAAAAATCCAAAATTTGAAATATCTGCAGTTGGTCCAAAACAATATCCTAATAATCATTTACCTGAAATTGTTTTGGTTGGAAAATCTAATGTCGGAAAATCTAGTTTTGTCAATACGATGATAAACAGAAAAAAACTAGCTAGAACCAGTAGTGAACCTGGAAAAACCCGTCAAATCAATTTCTATAATATGGATGATATCTTTTATTTTGTAGACTTACCTGGATATGGATATAGCAAAATGTCTAAAAAAGAACAAGAACAAGTAGGAAAATTTATAGAACAATATTTATTTCATAGAAAAGAAATTGCATTAATTATCTTTTTGATAGATATACGTCATTCCCCTACTTCTAATGATAGACTTATGTATAACTATATCATTTCTTCTGGATTACCTTGTTTAATTCTTGCTAATAAAGCAGACAAAATTGCAATTACAAAAGTAGATGATACTGTAAAAGCATTGCAAAAAGAATTAAATCCTATTGGAGATATTCCTACTTTACCTTTTTCTTCTGAAAGAAAAATTTATAAAGATGATGTTTGGAATTTTATAGAACAACATTTAGAAATGTAAACATTCCACAAAAAATAGGTATCTAGATTTTAGATACCTATTCATTCTTTTAGTAACAACTTTTACATTTCATTTCTTTTTTCTAATTTTGTTATCACTTTTAAAGCTTTTTCTCTTGGAATTGTTACCACATGTCCGCATCCTTCACACTTTAGCTTGAAATCTACTCCTATTCTTGTAATTTCCCATAATTTACTTCCACAAGGGTGTACTTTTTTGGTTCTTACAATATCCCCTATTTTATACTCCATTTTTATCTCCTTCTTTATTAAGGAAATTGGGGACAATTGTCCCCAATTTCTCCTTTTTATTTCTTTGCTACTGCAAATCTTTTTTCTATACTTTCTTTTCCTAATACTTGCATAATTTCGTACATGTCTGGAGTATTTGTTCTTCCTGTTAATGCTACTCTTAGTACTGTGCTAACATCTCCTACATGTGCTTTATAGGCATCTGGATTTGCTTTATATTCTTTTACTTCTTTTGCATATCCTAGTTCTCCTGCTAATTCTTTTATTTTATCAAACCATTGTTGCTTATCATCATTTTCATCATAGTATTTTTCCATATACAAATTCAATATTTTATCTACATCTTCTTTTTCATTAATAACTTGATATGGATATTCTTGTTCTTTTGCTAAGAATTTGTCATCATACATATATTCTATGTTTTCTTTTACATCTGACCATTTTGCAATATCTTTTCTAGGCTTTTTGTTTCCTCTTTCAATTCCAAATATTTTTAAAGCATAGTCTTTATCTTGTAACATCTCTTCTAATTCTTTGTCATATGTTTTTGCCCAGTTAAATGCGTTTTCATATACTTCTTCTGCGGTAAATTTAGAGATAACTGTTTTTCCTACATCTAACAATTTTACCATATCAAATAAAGCACCACTAACACTCATCTTGTTTAATTGTAATTCAAATTCATCAATTGATTTATCTTTATTTGCTCTTCTCCAATTTTCAAAATTAGAATTGGCAATATTTAATAGATATTCATTCACTGCTTCTTTTGGAATTCCCATTTCATCATAATAAGATACAGCTGCTTCTGGGTCTTTTCTTTTACTTAATTTTCTCTTATTTCCATTATCATTTTTCATGATAGGTGCAATATGTGCATATTTAGGAGCTTTAAATCCTAATTCATGGAATAATTGTAAATGTAATGGAACTGATGATAACCATTCATCTCCTCTGATAACATGTGTTGTTCTCATTAGATGATCATCTACTGCATGTGCAAAATGATATGTTGGCAATCCATCTGCTTTTATGATAACAATATCTTGGTCGTTCTCAGGAAAGTCCACATTTCCTTTTATCACATCATGATGTTTAATTTTTCTATCTTCACGTCCAGGTGATTTAAAACGAACAATATATTTTTCTCCATTATTTATCTTTTTAATTGCCTCTTCTACTGTTATATTTCTACATTTTGCCCAAACACCATAATATCCTGGTCTGATTTTGGCTGCTTCTTGTTTTTCTCTCATTTCTTCCAATTCTTCTGGTGTACAGAAACATGGATAAGCTTTTCCTTGCTCAATTAAAAATTTTGCATAACTTTGATAAATCTCTTTTCTCATAGATTGTCTATATGGTCCATAATTTCCTTTTCCTTCTGTTTCTGAAATCATTCCCTCATCAGGTTCTATTCCAAATCTATCCAAAGATTGCACAATATCTGTTATTCCATTTTCTACTTCTCTTTTTTGATCTGTATCTTCAATTCTTAATAAAAATACACCTTCTGTTTGGTTAGCCAATTTTCTAGCAATCAAAGATTGATATAATCCTCCTATATGTACAAATCCTGTTGGACTTGGTGCAAATCTTGTTACGATAGCTCCTTCTTTTAAATTTCTTTCTGGATATTTTTCCTCATAATATGTGATGTCCTTTGCTTCTGGAAATATTGCATTTGCTAAATCTTTATAATCCATCTTATCTTTCCTCTCTTTCTATTTTTATTGTATTTCTTGTTCCTTTACTTACTGTATTATTTTCTTGTTTTGCTTGGTTTAACTCTGTTATCAATCGAAATAAATTCTCGCTAGTAAATTTCGTTCTTTCTTCTATTGGCATTTCTTTTTTTATCATTCTTTTAATTTCATTTAAAGGTTTATCTCTATTATTTAGAATAATTTTAATTGCTTTATTTCTTTCTTCTCTTGTCAATACAAATCCCTAACCTTTCTAAATCGCTTTATTATAGCTTTCTTTATGTCAAACATTATACTATATTTTTACATATTTCTCAAGTCCTTTTCTTTACTTTATGAATGCTTTTCTAGAACTTAATCTTTCTGTGTCTTTGATTGTGAATGCATTTTATTTAATACTTTAACCGTTTTAAACATTTTAGAACTTCTAAAGTTTTTTATAACATCTGGTATATGGGACATATATATACCTAAAATAATACATAACACACATAAAATTGTTTCTATTAGTGTCATTCCTTGTGGCAAAAGAACAAATATAGAGCCAATAGTAAATCCAATAATACTGTAAAAAGTTTTAGCATAATAGTTTTCTAATAGCTTTTTCGTTAATTTCATCACAATAATACTTCCTAATATTAGTCCAATTCCAAGAGGAATTAATACAGGTAAATATAGATTGGCAACAGATTGTAAATACACAGAATATACACCTAGTAACATTAAAATAATGGTACTACTAACACCTGGTACAACGATACCAATAGACATAATTGCTCCACACATTACCAAATACATAATATTCATGCCATCTATATTGCTAACTATACTCATTCTATTTTCCAATACCACTGTTATAATCCCTATTGCTAATGCTATCAACAAATAGACAACATTTTGGGATTTAAATTTTTCTTTTTCATTTACCTCTTTTATTAAAGATGGAATTGTACCTATAATTAATCCAATAAATATAGATTTTGTTTGTATAGGAAATTCATATAACAAGTAATTTAATATATTACTAAATAATAAAACACCTATTCCAACACCTAAAGCAATAGGAAATAAAAATTTTATATTATGCCTTATATCTTTAAAAAAATTTAAAACAGAATCTAACAATTTTTCATAAATACCAAATATCACACATAATACGCCACTACTGACACCTGGCACAATTGCTCCAGCACCAATAAAAATGCCTTTTACCATATTCAAAAATCCATTCATAAATATTCTCCTTCTTAAACTTTAGGGACAGTCCTAAAAGTTCATTCTAGTCTCCCTTTTATTTTATGAATTTCTTTTTGTTTCATTCATTTAAAAGATATTTTTTAATTATTAAGTATGTTTATTTAAAAATAATATTATATTCTTGACTATAAATTATGTATCATTTTGAAATTTTTAGATTTTAATTTTTGAATTCATAAAAATTTTCTGCTTATTAGATTTAGATTCAAACTTAACTTAATTTAATTTTATTTGATTAAAATTTATTCATATAATTTTGCGTACTATGAAAAATATGTAAAATAAAGACTTGTCCGAGTATCGTAATTTACTGTATATAAAATAATATATTTATCGATTGGAATTCTTCTAATATTTTTATCATAACCTATTTTTTGATACCTTTCTGGAAAATAGGATAAGCTAGATATTACTTGATAGACTTTTTTATGGAAATTATTAGCTATGGAAGGTTCTTTTAATATTTTAGATAAATAATAGTAAATCTGGCTTAATTCGTCTTTAAAACTATCAAGCCATTCAATCTTATACTTTCTATTCTCTAGAGAATCCATATTTTTTCTCCAATTCCTCCATAGCTTCTTCCATTGAAACATAATGTCCTTCTTCAATATCTTTAAATGATTCTTCAATTTTCCTAATAATATCTTTTTGAAACTCCTCAAAAGTAGCATATTGTTTATCAAAATGTTCTGATACCAATCTATCAATTCTTTCTTCTTCTGTTTCTTCTAATCCTTTTGTTAGCTCTTCATATGCTTCATCACTTAAAATGACTAAATCATTGGTTCCATTTTTTGTAATATACATTGGTTCTTTTGTTTCATGACATATTTTCGAAATTTCATTGTAATTATTTCTTAAATCTGCACATGGTCTAATCAATGCCATAAGAGCACCTCCTTATCTCGTATACAAATTATATCATAATTATGATATAATTCAAGCTATATTAACAAATTTTTAATTTTATTAAATTTTTAGTCACTATTAGGTTCAAATGCTATTTATAAAATTTTGAACTTTTAGGACTGTCCCTAAAGTTCAATAACTATTTTCTAATGGTCATGCACTTTTATTGTTCTCAAACATATAATTTGTTATGCGAGATTTTAATGCACATTGAAATCTATTTTATTGCTTATACATTTAAAATTTTCTTATTTTATATATTTGGAGGTGCCTATATGTTTTCTGCACTTTGTATGTCTGGTATTTTAGGATTTATCGAATTTCTAAAATCTTCTGTGTTTTTAGTTGGATATATTTCTAGTAGTAATATATTCCCTGAACCGTTGACATCTGAAGAAGAAAAAATGTATTTGATACAAATGAAAAATGGTGATGAGGAAGCCAGAAATATCTTAATTGAAAGAAATCTAAGATTGGTTGCCCACATTAGCAAAAAATATTCAACCACGAATGTTGATCAAGATGATTTAATTTCGATTGGTACCATTGGATTAATAAAAGGTATTAATAGTTTTAATGTTGATAAAGGTTCTAAACTTTCTACATATGTTTCTAGATGTATTGATAATGAAATTTTAATGCATTTGAGAGCAACTAAAAAGTTAGGTGCTGAAGTGTATTTAAATGAACCTATTGGAAAAGACAAAGATGATAATGTAATTACCCTACAAGAAATTTTAGAAAATGATGAAAGAAATATTGAAGATACAGTTGATATTAAAATGAAAATTAAATTATTATATGAGAAAATGAAATCTATTTTAAAAGATAGAGAAAAAACAATTTTGGAACTTCGTTTTGGTTTAGGTGGTCACAAGCCAAAAACACAACATGAAATTGCAAGAATGATGGGGATTTCTCGTTCCTATGTTTCTAGAATTGAAACAAAAGCGATTGGAAAATTGTCAAAAGAATTTAAAAATTTGTAGATTTTTCTGTTATTAATTTTACTTTTTACCATTTCATTATCATTTTTTACAAATTTTTATAATTTTTTTATGTATTTTCTCTCATTTTTTACACAAAATATCTATAAATTGTATAAAAAATTAATTAATATAATGAATAAATCTACTTAATGTTTACAAAAATATAAACTTTTTTTGAAAATTTTTACAAGTTTTTTAATTTATTTTTACTTATATGTGCTATTTTCATTGCTTTTTTATTACTTTTTTACAAAAATATTACATTTTTATTACAAAAACTGTTGACATTTGTAATTTTTTATTCTACAATTAACTTGTAGTAGTTAAAAAACTACAAGTTTTGCTAAAGATTTTTATGATTTACGATAGATAAAAGGAGTGATATACAATGGATATGGAAAGGGAAATTTACCCAAAATCGAATTGTTTAGCTTTAACAGTTAGAAAAGAACATAGATTAGTTTGTATTAATAGGGCTGCTAGAAAAACAATTAGAGTTTCTTGGAAAACTTTATTATATGCTCTATTCTTAACAGTTGCCAATATTTTTGTTTAGAATTTGAATATAATATATATATATCAAAAACCTCAGAATTAAATCTGAGGTTTTTTTATGAATTTTATTAGAAATAGTACATCACAAGTTAACCAAATCTCTTCTTAAAATTGATTCAAAGCAGTAGAAACACTATCAATTCCTGGAAATATTAAATCTCTCAAGTCATCATTGACAACAATTTTCCAATTGTCATCTTTGCTAAGAGTTATCTTTTTTAATATTGTTTTAGAACTATTTTCCTCATCAATTGCTTCTTCTAATTTTTGTATTGCTAAATCATTTGAAATAATAGTTCCTTTTTCTTTCTCTTTTAATATTTCCTTAATCCATGTTGTAATAATATTCGCAAAATTTTTATTTGTCATTTCTACGATTATTGTGGCTTGATTATCTTGAATTTCTACATTTTCAATATTCCATTTAAGATTTTCAAATAACTTTTTCTCTAAATCGGTCATTTGTGTAGTATTTTGATCTAATAACATTTCATCTAAACTGCTAATTAATTTCTCGTAATCTATATATTTACTTGCTTCTTCTCTATTTGAATTCTTTAATGCTGTAAATAAACTTTCTATATATTTTTCAGGCTCTGTTTTTGAATTTGTATGATTATTTATAAATATAACAATGCAAGTAATTATTAAAATGATAACAATTAATATTCCTATCATTTTGATATTTATTTTTTTCTTTTTGGCATACTTTCCACTTGAATGTTTTCCCACTTTATCCCCCTAATTTAAAACAGGAAGAGTAAAGTTTACTCTTCCTATTCATTTTTATCTAGAACGCTTTATTCTGTTTTCACTTCTTGATTGTCTACTACTGATTGTGTTGTAGGTACTGTTGTATTTTTATTTATATCATCACTTGCAGTTATCTCTTTACCATTATCTTTTTCTTCTGAAACAGGTTCTTGTGGTTGTATTGTTGTTTCTTCTTCGCTCGTATTTCCTCCAGTTGTTGTTTCTTCCTTTCTATTATCCGTTTCAGTTTTAGTAGTTTCTTCTGCGCTAGTATTATTTTGTTTTGTTTCTTCAATAACATTTTCTGTTACTGTTGTATTATTCTTTTTATCAGCTTCTTCAGCTTTCTCAGCTATTTGTTCAACATTTTCAGAATTGATTGTTTCATTTTCTATACTTTCTAACGCTGATGATAATAAGTTTGTTGTTAGAACTCCACTTCTTGATGTATCTATATTTTTATAGTGAATACTTACTGTTGCTGTACTTGTTCCATTTGCTCCACTTACACCTTTTAATTGAGCTGTATTTAGTACATCCACTTGTGCACCTGTTGGAATCATTGTTCCTAAATCACTTACATCTACTATGATACCATCTAAGTGATATGTACATGCTGATAATTCAACATAGTCACCTTGTTCACCAAATAAGTCTTTACCATCATCTGTTATTCTATAATATCTTTCTAACTCACTATCTGCATTTTTAACTACTTTATACCATAAAACTACTTGTGTATCTGATAAAGTAACTGTACCACCATATAGTTCTCTTAATGCCTGATTTACATCAGCTTTTGTTGGTAGTCCACCGCTAACATACTGTGCCATTGTACCATCTTCATTTGCTGTTACAAAGTCATCTAACATATCTTCTAATTGATAAGAATTTGTAAGTGCATTGTTAACTTTTGTGTCATTGTTGTATGTACTTGAAGCAAATACACTTTCATTAACTGTTTTATTTGCTGTTACTGTTCCTGCATAAATATATCCATCATTTTTATTTGTTGCACCTGCTGTTCTTAAGAATAGGTTCATTGCTTTTCCTGTTCTATCTGTTTTATTATGAGGTATATCAGGTTTACCATCTTGTGAAAATTTAACATCTAATACAGTTGTTTCATCTCCTGCATCTACTCTTTGATTTTCAAATACTGTTTCATCAATTTTTACGTTAATGTCAACATATTTTGCATTTGCTTCATATCCTATATTAGATACAGTCCATGTAATAACTTCTCTTCCATTTACTTCATTTACTTCTACTCCATCAGGTAAATTTCTTCTATCTACTACTGTTATACCTTCTGGTAAAGTATCTGTAACTGTTTGCTTATCTTCTACAATTGCTGGGTAACTATTTTCTACAGTATTTTCTACTTTCAATCTGTATGTAAATGTATTGTTTTCATTTGGATTGTATTCAATATTTCGTACTGGTTCACCATCTTTTAATGCTGTTTTTGTTAATTGTAATGATGGTTCTTCTACCTTTACTGGTGTAGTTACTGGATTTGATTCTTCATCTCCTACTGTTGCTACATTTACTACTTTTCCTGCTTTAAGATCATCCTCATCTACTATATGTGTAAATGTTACACTTCCTTTTGCTCCTGGTACTAAGTTTCCTTCTACTGTTGCTGTTCCTTCTTCTGAGTTTGTATCTGTCACAACTATATTGCTTTGTGTTGTATTTCCTGTGTTTGTTACTGTTACTTTATATGTTATTTCTTCACCTAAAGCATATTCTTTATTTCCACTCGTTACTTCTTTATATAAACTCAATGATGGATTTTGTTCTACTGGTGTTTCTACGTCTGGTTCTTGTTTGTCTTCTCCTTCTCCTACTATTGCTACATTTCTAATAACTCCACCATTATCAATATCTGTTTGTGTTACTGTGTATGTTCCTTTTACTGTTGCACTTTCTCCTACTGCTACATCTACTGTTGTATTTACTCCTATCATTTCATCTACTACTGGAACATCTTCTAATGTTGTATTTCCTGTATTCGTTACTGTAATTGTATATTCAATTGTTTCTCCTGCTGTTGTTACTTTATCTTTGTTTGCTGTCTTACTTGCTGTATATGATGGATTAGCTTCTTCAACACTAGTTTCTACTTTAGATTCATCATTTTCACCATCATTATATTCAATTTTTCCTATATTTACTATATCCTTTTGATTGTCTATATCTTCTTGTTGTACTGTGTAACTAGCTTCTAATACCTGTTCTTCTCCACCTTTTAATGTAATAGTATTAGTTTCAATACCATTTTCATCATACAATTTTAATGTAGTATTATAATTTTCTAATATATCTTGAACTTCAACTTGTGTTTCTACACTTCCTATATTAGATACTTTTATATTATATTTTATGACATCATTTACTCTTACTGGTGCTTCTACTGATTCCCCACTTCTTAATATTTCTTTAACTGTTTTTTCTACATTTACTGCTAATGTATCAACTTCTTCTGGATCTGTTGGAGTTGGATCTTCACCATCACCTACTAATGCAACATTTGTAATTGTTCCATCAATATTTGTTACTTTTATAGAAAATTCTACTGTTACAGTTGATTCTGCTAGCACATTGATGTCTTTTATTCCTGCTATCAAGTCATCTGATGTTTTAGTATCATCTATCACTGTATCTCCAACTTTAATAACAACATTTCCTTGCATTTCTGCATTGTTTTCTAAGATTGTTGCTAAATCTGCATCTTTAACTGTTGTTTTTCCATCTACAGTACCTGTATTTTCTACAGAAATTGTATATGTAATAATATCTCCAATTTTTGCTACATCAACTGGTGTTCCTTCTCTTGTAATAACACTTGTTTTATCTGTTGTAATGATTGATGTTTCTGTTGGATTTCCTTCATTACTTTCTTCACCATTAGCAATAGCAACATTTGAAATGGTTCCTGTTACATCATCATTAACTCTTACTGTAAATTCTACTGTTGTTGTTCCTGAAGCCTCTTCTGTTGATGCATCAATATCTACTAACCATCTTAAAGATGTTACATTACCTTCTACATCTGTAAATGTTTCAACATTTCCCATACTAGATACATATGTTGTACCTTCTGGTATTGTATCTGTCACATAGATTCTCTCTATTTTTTGATCAGTATTATTTTGTACTGTAATTGTATATGTAATTGTTTCTCCAGCTTGAACTAGTGTGCTTCCTGATTGTGTTGTAGCTGTTTTAGTTACTGTAATATCAGGTGTTTGTACGTTTTCTATGTTTGTATATGCACTAGCAAATGATGCTTGTAATTCTCTTGGCGTCCAAATTTTATCTTCACCTTCTGCTACTAATTGATCTGGATATACAACTGTTTCTTCTCTTGAGATAGTTGTTTCTTGAATATTGTCAGTTGTTGTGGTTGTTCCTGTTCCTCCTGTTGTTGTAGTTGTTGTTCCAGTAGCGCCACCTGTTGTTCCTGTTCCAGCAGTACCTTGATTACCTCCTGCAGTTGTTGTATCTGCTGTTCCAGTTGGCTCAGTTGTTGCTGGTTCTGTTCCTTCTGTTGCTTGTTCCTCAGCACTTTGTGTTGCTGGCTCTCCTGTTTGTTCTTGCATATCGGTTGTTTCTTGTTCTTCTTGTGTTGTTCCAGTTGATTGTTCATTGTAGCTTGATAAATCTGTAGCTTCAGTGGTTCCTCTGTTTCTTAAGAAAGCTACAGTACCTACAATAGCTGCGATTACTAATACGGCTATAATAATAATTGCTACTAATGTTTTCTTGTCTGGCACTTTCGTATTACCTGCCATCTTAATTCCTCCCTTTTACTCAATTTGTTTTGCTTTCAGTATTAATCGTTCTCTATTTCCGTTTGTACATGTAATAAGTGTTACCTCTCTTATTGTTTCATCATTCGTGGCTAAAATACTAACATCATTTGGATCTGTAACAAATATATCGTAAATCTCATATTGCATCGTTGTTTTCGTTAAGTCTGTTAATTCTACAATGTCACCAATTTCTAGATTTTTTGTTTTTCCAAACATGGTTCCATTGTAGTTGTTATGTCCAGCAATTGATAAATTTCCATAATCATTTACATTTCCTCCCCAGTACCTTACAATGCCATATCGCATTGGCTCTTTTGTTTCTTCTGGGTTTGAAGTTTCTATTGCTAGTATTGGATATTGTATATCTATTTTAGAGATTGTTACAATTCCTATGACATCATATCCATTTAATTGTACTGTCGTACTATCTTGTATTTCTATACTTGAAAAAGTTTCAAGTACTTCTTGATTTTCTTTTTCGTTTTCCATGCTTTTCCACTGTTTTACTGCAATAAGTGCAATTAAAATAATGGCTCCTAATAATAATATGATAAATATGGCTCTATAAATTTTTAGTTTCATTATTTATCCTCTTTTTTGTTTAGCTTTTTCATTCTTACAAAAACAATAATTAAAGCGATTACTACTACTGCTAAAGCTACAAATAATACAATGCTATCACCTGTAATAGGTAATTTTGCTGTTTCTTGTACTGTTCTTGTTTCTTCTACATCTTCTCTTTCTTCATAAGGTGTTATTTGTGATACCATTAATTTAGCATCTGTTGTAACAGTTCCGTCTTCTGCTGTTTTTCTGATAAGTACAACATATTGATCACCATCAACAGCATCACTTGGTTGTCTAATTTCATTATTAACAACAGCTTCCCATGTAGCTCTTTCTATTAATTGATTATATAAGGTATAGAATTCAGAGGTTAATTGAATCTTTGAATATATATCTTTTTGATTATAATTTTCAGAATTTAATTCATCTGCTAATTCGACTAATCTACTATATGATGTACCTTCGTTTACTTTCATTAATTGGTATTGATATGTTGCATTATCTGTATCTGTAATTCTTAACCCACCAACTGTAAGCTTTGTTTGTACACCATTAATTTCTTCATCGATTTCTACTAAGTTATCGACAATTTCTGTACCAATTCTTTTGGTTGTATTCTCAACATATTCCATATCTGTCTTATCTAGGGCGTTTGATAAATCAAGTTGTAATATATCTGTTCTTTCTTGATTGTCTTGGTTATATTTTACATAAAGATATGTTGATCCTTCTGTAACTGCATCTTCTTTTATTTGTGCAACATAATTTCCTTCTCCATCTCTTGCTGTTACAAAATTCAAATCTTGTTCTGGTGTAGTTTCACTGTTAGATACAGCAGAAGCAAAATTTGTTTGCATTAATTCTTGAATATATACTATATACTCTTTATTACCTTGCTCGTCAGTATTACTGATTATTTGAACATTTTCATTTGTAACTGCTAAAACTATCATAGGTACTAACATAATTATCATGAATAAAACAATAGCACCCGTAAGCTTTGCCTTGAAATTCTTCATAAATACTCCCCCTAAATAATATTTTTTAGAAATTTACGCCCACATTATATCACAATATTTTTCAAAAGTATACCTTTTTTTGAATTTTTTTCTATTTCCGTAAGGATTTGGCGTTTTTTTGTGTCGATTTTTTTCATATTTTGTATTCTTGTTTTTATAAAACCATATACAAAAAATCACGATGCTATTTCTATTCAATTCATAACATCGTGATTTTATTCTATTTTAATTAATAAAAATGTTCCTATTTTTTATTAATTTTTCTAATAATATTTCCTATAATTACTTGTACTTTAAGTTAAACTTTTTAGACAATTCCATAATTCAATAGTTCTACTTGATTACTAATAAAACTTATATTTTTACTTATCATTTTTCCTAAATCTGTTGATAAATATTTTTTATTATCATCTGCAAAAATGGTAACCATATTTCCTTTTATATTTCCTTCTGATTTCTCTTGTGCTAGTATAGCTCCTATGAAATTTGCTCCTGATGAAATCCCTAGACCTAATCCTAGTTCTTTTGATAATCTTCTTGCCATATTGATAGCATCCTCATCGTCAATTAATATAATATCTTTTTCAATGATATTTTCATTTCTTTTAAATATATCTGGTATAAAATCATCCCCAATGCCTTCTATCTTATGTTGTCCTATTATTTTACCATTTGACAACATTGGCATTTTTTCTGGTTCTAATGCATATACTTTTATCTGATTATCTTGTTCTTTTAATCTCTTTCCTATTCCTATCAAAGTTCCACCTGTTCCTACTCCTGAAACAAATCCATCAATTTTCTTTTCTTCTAATTGTTCTAATATTTCTTTTCCAGTTGTTTCATAATGTGCTAATATATTATCTTCATTTTCAAATTGATTTGCCAAAAATCCATTTAACTCTTTAGCTAAGTTTTTAGCTTCTTCTACACATTTTATAAATCCGCCCTCTTCTTTTGATATTAATGTAATATTTGCTCCATATAATTTCATTAGTTCTATTCTTTCTTTACTTGCCCAATCTGGCATAAAAATATATACAGGATGTTTATAATATGCTCCTAAGGCAGACAATGAAATTCCTGTATTTCCACTTGTTGCTTCTATAATTGGCATATTTTCTGTTAATATTCCTCTTTCTTTCGCTTTTTTTATGATATAGTAAGCTACTCTGTCTTTTATACTCCCTGTTATATTGTACATTTCTAGTTTAACATATACATTATTTACTTTTTCTTTATATTTATATGTAATGTTTATCATAGGTGTATTGCCAATTAATGTATCATTTTTCATAGATATTTCTCCTCCCCTTTTCATTTTATAGTATTAGTTGCTTTTGTGTATTATATTCAGAAAAGTAATTTTAGGATACTCTATCTAATATAATTATATTTCATTCAAATGCCTTATGATTCTTTTCATATGCCTAGAAAATCTTTCTTACTTTTGACTTTTCTTTATTTTTATTGTATAATTTTTATGTTATCAAATGGCAAAGGCTATTTGGTAGACGTCACCACCTAATAGAAGAATGTCTTTGGTCTATTAGCTTGGTGAATTATCACTGTCACCTTATGGATGAACATATAAACCCGTAAACCATGTTGTTTTATTTTATCCATTTTTTTGTCCATAAGATGACAGCATTAGAGCCATACTACTAGTATGGCTCGCTTTTTTATATATAATTATTTTTCTCTTCTGATAATCCAATCCTTTTCACACTTCATTGGTAATTTCATCAACACCTTTTGACCTTTTACACCTGGACTAACCGCTTGTATTTCTTCTTTTGTATCATAGTCCCATAAACTGTCAATTGTAAATTGTACTGGTTCTAACTTATATGGAATCAAAATTTCCATTTTATCTCCTACTTGAAGTTTATTTTTTATTTCAATAACAGATTTTTCCTCATTATATTCTACTACTTTTCCACCAAATTCATATTTTTCGTTATATTGTCTTCCTCCATATTCTTGTATATCTTTATTATTTCTATCATTAAAATAAAAAGTAGTTAATCCTCTTGTTTTTACTTTTTCCAACTCTTTTAAATATTTTGTGTAATCATAATGTTCTGGATCTTTTTCATAATCATCAATTGCATTTCTATATGCTCCTATCACACTCGCTAAATAGTATTCTGTTTTTAATCTTCCTTCTATTTTTAAACTATCAACACCCATCTCTATGATTTCTGGTATTTCCTTTATTAAACACAAATCTTTTGAAGAAAAAATACTTGTTCCATATTCACTAGTTTCAATTGGCATTAGCTCCCCTGGATTATTTTTTTCTTCAGCATATAAATTATATGACCATCTACAACTTTGTGCACAATCTCCTAAATTAGCACTTCTACATGACATAAAATCACTCAAGAAACATCTTCCTGAAAATGCAAAACAAATAGCACCATGAATAAAGATTTCAATTTCCATTCCTTCTGGCTTATTTTCCATAATATATTTTAATTGTTTTTTATTCATTTCTCTTGCCATAATCATTCTTTTTGCTCCATTATGGTACCAAAAGTTTGCTGCATGTAGACTGACAATATTGGCTTGTGTACTCACATTAATGGCTACACTTGGTGCATATTGTTTTAATACTTCTATAACGCCTCCATCTGCTGCTATAATTCCATCTGGATTTAGTACTTCTAATTTTTTTGCCATTTCTATAATTTCTTCATATTTTTCATCCCATGCAAAAATATTTAAGGTGACATACACTTTTTTTCCAATGCTATGTGCATATTTAATTGTTTTTTCTAAATCATCATCTTTCATATCTGCTCTTGTTCTTAAAGATAATGATGATGTCCCACAATATACCGCATCTGCTCCATATAAAAAAGCGATTTTGGCCTTTTCGTAAGAACCGGCTGGTGCTAATAATTCTACTTTTTTCATAGTTATCATTCCTTACTTATTATATCTATTTTTTTACTTTTTGCATTCATATTATACAATTTACACCTATTTATGTCAATTATAAACATCATTTGTTGAAAAATTTTTTCATAAATGCTATACTATTTATGAATAAGAATATAAATGAGAAAGAGAGGCTTTTTTATGGGAAAATCAAAAATTGAAAATGATTTTATAAGTTGGTGTCAGTATATTCACCCTGATATTAATCCTTACCTCTTTTTTAGAAGACATATGAGATATTCTGATGAATACGCTCCTTTTCTAGAAGAGTTAATGGTTAATCTTCATGAAGAACTTTCAACTAGATGCCCCAATATTAATTTTTCTTTTAAAGGCAGAATAAAATCTAAAAGAAGTTTTTTAATCAAAACCTTTAGAACAATGTCAGAAAATATTGAAAAACTTTTTCCAGATCAAAATCCTACAGATGAAAGCGAGCAAAAGGAACTTCAAGAAGAAAGAAGTAAAAACATAGATTACTATCTAAAATTTTTAGTAAAAGCTAAACCACCGAAAGTCGAAAGATATCTTAAATTAAAAAATATAATTGAATCAGCTCCTCTAGAAAACGGAACCCTTAAAAATTTTAAAGATTTTTTTGACGAATTAACTCCTGACGAAAAAGAAAGTCTTGTTATTCGATTAGGCAGAACTGAGGATACTTTCGCAAATCGTATTATTGTCAATGATGTCGATTTTAATATTCAATCTATAAAAAGTAATTCAGATGGACAATTAGAAATTTTGGATGAACAAGGAAATGCTATTCCTATCTCCTCTTCTATGCAAATTCCAGCTGATGAAATTACACTTGATGAAACAGATGGAAATCGATATGCTATCATTGATGGAAAGCGTAAAAGAATTAATAACCATAATTTGCTATATAATAATGAACTTTCAGCTAAAGATAGAACTTTTGCTAATGCATCTAAAACATCTGATGGTAAAATTACCTTATTCCAGGATATGCTTGTTATTGATGATAATGAACAATTTGATGTTGTTTCTACTTTTACAGATTCTAAAACAGGTGATACTATGGTAATTACACATCAACCTAAAGAAGCTTCTGCAAATACATATTGTGAGAATAATACAAACATCATCAATTTAAGTAAACTTTTACGTAATGGAACAAATGTGAAATTAAAAAAATTTGATAGCGAATATACTGAAAAAGCACTTTATAATATTCGAGATGCTATGTACCAATATTATGATGAAAAGGGTATAACTAGAATTTGGAGACGTTCTAAGGACTATGTAAAAAATCCAAAAGAAGAGTCCAATTATAAATCTTTACATGATTCATTTTTTTATGAAGAAATTGGTTATTGTCTAGAAACACAAATACGTGATTTAGAAATGGCAAAAGATTGTGAAAATAAACCTACTACTAACTCTACCAATACACATTTAGCAACTAGTCATGATACTTATAAAAAAGAAAAAATGAAAAAATGGTATAAAAATCCTATCTTACGTCATATATTAGAAAAAGACCCTGAAGCTTTTGACTCTTCAACTGAAATTCTAGAAAAACTTTTATATAATCCTGATGTAGCACTTCCTGATTTATTGGGAAAATATATTATCACTGCTAAAGTGGGCAAAAATAAGGTTGAATCTTTTGTTGCCAAAATCCATCAAATTTTTGAACATACTTTTCGAAATCCAAAAGCCTATATACCTGATGCTAATGATACTCTACCACCACTAGATTTTTCTAGTTATAAGAATTTCTTAAAATCTATGAAAAAACGTAATGATGCTAGAAGTAACGGAAACTATAACATTGACTTTGATTACATTTAATAAACAAATGCTATCAAGAATAATAGATGTTTTTTAAGTATTTTCTTTGTTTATGTCAAAAAAACTCTCAAGACTATTTGAGAGTTTTTTTGATTCTATTTTTCTTTAATCCTACTAACCGCTAATCCATCTCCCACTTCTAAAATTTCTGTTTCCAGATTTGGATTTTCACTTACCTCTTTTATGTATTCTCTTAAATTTCTAACCGCTGTTCTTTGTTTATGTTTGTTATAATCGCTCATAACATAGCCTTTATATAAAATATTATCTGCAAATATAATTCCATCTTTGTTAATCATTCTTAAAGCTTCTTTTAAGAAAAATGGATATTTTCCTTTAGCAGCATCAATAAATACGACATCATATTGTTGATTTAACGTTGGTAAAATTTCTACAGCATCTCCTTCATAAATGTTTATTTTATTTTCTACCTCTGCTAGTTTAATATTCTTCTTTGCCTCTTCTACTCTATCCGCTTCTCTTTCAATTGTATCTATCACACCATTTTCTGCTAAAAATTGCGTAAAACAAATTGCAGAATATCCAACTGCTGTTCCGATTTCTAATATTCTATTTGGCTTATTTTTATTTAAATACTTTTCAATGACTTCTAATGTTTCATCCATAATGATTGGAATATGTTCTTCTAATGCTTTTTGTTTTATGTTTTCTAATGCTATTGTATTCAATTTCGTCTCCTCCATATCGTTTCATATTTTTCTTACTATCGTTTAATGTTCTATTCCATCTTTTACTTCCATTTCTTGTTTTCTTATTGTTCTATTCATTTGTTTTAAAGTTGAGATTGGTACATCATATTCTATAATTTCGAAAACTTCATCTGGTGTATATCCTCCTTTTAATAAAGCTTGTGCATCTTCTTCTATCATCTTTCTTCTACTTTCTAATACTTCATTTCCTTTACTATACTTTCCTTTTACACTTATAATTGTCTTTAAAGTTGTACCACTATCTTTTAATAAATTAAATATTTGTTTTACTGTTTTTCCTTCCTCTAACCATTGTTTTATTTTTTCTTTTTGAATTTTTTTGTGATATCTTTCTTCCTTTTCCTCTTTTCGTTTATATATTCCTTTTATTCTTTTCATTGTATCAGTTTCTTTATGTGGTTCTGTTAATGCTTTCTGCATTTGTGCAATTTGCCTTTTTTCATCTGGAGATAAGTCAGATATATTACTATATTTTATTAATTCATCATATGCTCTTTCTCTACTATATAATGCTTCATATAATTTTGTGATTAAGAAAATTGATCTCGCCCTATCCATAAAGCCTTCTAATTTTTTTATAATTTCTGGCAATTCATCTTGTGTAATTTCTCCTTTATTTAATTTAGCAATAATGTCTTTACTATACTCCCTTTGTTCTATATTTGATTGTTGCCTTTTTTGTTTTTCTTTCTCTTCTTTTTGATCTAAGTATGCTTCCATCATTTGATCTTCTTCCATTTCACTCCTTGTTCTAGATATTTCTTCTTGTACTCTTGCATACTCTTCCGATGTAATAGAATCTTTTGTTTCTATATAATCCTCTAATCTTTTAATTTTTTGCTCCTTATCATCTGTTATCTTGGCTTCTATATCTGCTAAATCTATTAAACTTCTATCAAAGTTAACATATTTTTTTGCTTCTTCTATTTTTGCTTGTATATCTTTCTTTCCAATTCTTCCATATAAAAAGTCTTGTTGAACTTCTTCAATAAATTTTTTTCGTTCTTCTTCTGTGGCATATTTGATTTGTAAAGCTTCTCTCATTTCTTTCCTTTTGTCTCTTTGTTCTATTCGTGCTTCTACTATGGTTAATCTTTGTGCCGCCTTTATTTGTGTACCTGGTTCTGCATTTTCCAAGATTTGTCCTAATGTTTGTCTTTCTCCTTCTAAGTCTCCATTATCTCTTTGTATTTCTGACAAATACCATAATCCAATTTCATCTTTTTCTTCCAAATGCAATAATGTCTCAATTTGTTGTGTTGCTTGTTCTTTTTCCCCTGTAATATATAAAGCTTTCACCAATTTTTCTCTTGCTACAATTTCTTCTGGATATTTTTCTACAATGCTTTCTGCAATTCTTCCAATTTGTTGATATATTCCTATATTTTGCTTTTGTAAAGTTTGAAATTTATTTTTTCTACTTTTAGAGTCTTCTGCTTTTTTTCCTGAGTTCTCTATGTTTCTAATTTTTCTTTCCAATGTCGCTATCTTTTTATATTCATTTCGCTTTTCTATCATTTCTTTGCTAATTGGTTTGTTTTCTTTTTGATATTCAAGCATTTCCAATTCTTTTCTTAATGCTTGATTATTTGGTTCTTTTTCTAGCAACCTTTTTATATATCCTATTGCTTTATCATAATTTCCAGATTTCTTTTCAATCAATGCTAATGCATTAATATATCCTTTTGAATCAGTTTGACCTAATAAAGTATTTCCTATTTCTCTCGCTTTCTCCAATTCCTTTAAATTGATATATACATACATTAAATCAATTTTAAATCCAATATCATTTGGTGTGATTTCTAATGCTTTTTCTAAATTTTCTTTTAATTCTAAATTTATTTTTCTTCTTTTATCCCAATTTCTTTCTTTTCTTTCTTCTTTACTAAGTCTAAATATGATAGAACGATATATTCTTATTTTCTTTTCCTCTTCTTTATTTATTTGATTCATTTTTTACCCTCTTCTATATAATTTATTATTTTCTAATTTATTTTTCATATTGTCCTTAGTATATACTATTATATTTAATTAAGCAAGTTTCATCTTGTGATATAGTGCAAAATAGCCGATTTTTCCTTTTTCTTCAGTGTCCGATTCCTCAAAGGTATATTGTTGTCTAAAACAATATAAAAAGAGCCAAGATTTAACTGGCTCTTTCTACTCCAACTAGCTTTCTTGAGCTATCGCGCATGCCGCGCGATACTCACATTTGGTGCAATCACCTTCGCACATGGGACACAACATCCGCAACGTGCAATTCAAGCAGGAAAGTTTCTGACAGTAAATATATGGACAACCATCCATTTCACAATCTTCACATCCCTTGTTTTCCGGATCTAACATACACCTCCGTTGAATCTCAGAGGTGTTTTCTATTTCTTTCATAGAGTTACCTCCTATATGTATTTTTACTTATTATATATGCTTTTTAATATTATGTCAATCGATTTTTATAATTTTGAATTTAGCATAAAAAGCACTGTAATGATAACAGTGCTTTCCTTTATTTTTCATTCTAATAAAATTTTATTGTTTATTTCTATTGGCTCTTTCTCTTTCCTTTGTGTCTAAAATTTTCTTTCTTAAACGAATTGATTTTGGTGTTACTTCTACTAGTTCATCATCTTGAATAAATTCAATTGCTTTTTCTAGTGACATTTGAATTGGTGGTACTAAACGTAATGCATCATCTGAACCAGAAGCTCTTGTATTTGTTAAATGTTTTTCTTTACATACATTGATTGCTAAATCTTCTCCTCTTGAGTTTAATCCAACAATCATTCCTTCATATACTTCTACACCAGGTCCAATGAATAAATCACCTTTATCTTGTGCATTGTATAATCCGTATGTTACTGATTTTCCATTTTCAAAAGCAACAATGGTTCCTCTAACACGTGCTTGAATATCACCTTTATAGGCTTGGTAAGAATCAAATATATGATTCATGGTTCCTTCACCTTTTGTGTCTGTTAAGAATTCTGTTCTATATCCAATTAATCCTCTTGCTGGAATCTTAAATTCAATCTTTGTATGTCCATCTTCAGCAGGTTCCATATTTACCATTTCTGCTTTTCTTCTTCCTAATTTTTCTATAACATTTCCTACACAGTCATCTGGAACATTCACTACTAAATCTTCAATTGGTTCACATTTTACACCATCAATTTCTTTAAAGATAACTTTTGGACGAGATACTAATAATTCAAATCCTTCTCTTCTCATTGTTTCAATTAATACAGATAAATGTAATTCTCCTCTTCCTGATACTTCAAAAGAATCTGGTGAATCTGTTTCTTTTACTCTTAATGATACATTTCTTTCTAGTTCTTTAAACAATCTATCACGAATATGACGAGAAGTAATAAATTGTCCTTCTTTTCCTGCAAATGGTCCATTATTAACACTAAATGTCATAGATACTGTTGGTTCATCAATATCGACAAATGGTATTTTTTCTGGATGATTAAAATCACAAATCGTATCTCCAATGTTGATATCTGGTAATCCTGCAAGTTCAATAATGTCTCCAGCTTTTCCCTCTTCTACTTCTACTTTATTTAATCCAACATGTGTATATACTTTTGCTATTCTTCCTTGTGTAATTTTGTCTTCTTTTCCACAAATTGCAACTGGCATTCCATCTTTAATAATACCTCTTTCTACTCTTCCTACTGCAATTCTTCCAACATAATCATCATAATCAATGTTAGATACTAACATTTGTGCTGGTCCTTCTTCATCACAGTTTGGTGCTTGAATGGTATTTACAATTGTTTCAAATAAGCAATGTAAATCATTTGTTTCTTCATTTAAATCCATTTTAGCAATTCCATTTTTCGCTGAAGCATATACAACTGGGAAATCTAATTGTTCATCATTTGCATCTAATTCAATAAATAGTTCTATAACTTGATCAACAACTTTTTCTGGAGTTGCTCCTGGTCTATCTATTTTATTAATAACGACAATTGGTTTTAAGCCTAAAGCTAATGATTTTTTCAATACTTCTCTTGTTTGTGGCATTGCTCCTTCAAAGGCGTCAACTAATAAAAGTACTCCATCAACTGTTTTTAGTACTCTTTCTACTTCTCCACCAAAATCTGCATGTCCTGGTGTATCCACAATATTAATTTTGATATCATGATACATAACAGATGTATTCTTAGAAAGAATAGTAATTCCTCTTTCCTTCTCTAAGTCGTTAGAATCCATGATTCTTTCTGCTACTTGTTCATTTTCTCTAAATACATGGCTTTGTTTTAACATGGCATCTACCAATGTTGTTTTTCCATGGTCTACGTGTGCAATAATCGCAATATTTCTAATGTTTTTGTTGTTCATTTTATTACTCCCTCTCTTTTCTCATAGTTGTCCAATTGGGGACGTTTCTGTTTGGGACATTTTTATGTCTACTTTAAGATATTGCTGTTTGAATCATCTATTTTTATGTAAATTTATATATTTCTTGAAAATTTTATTTTGTCTATAAAAAAATGTATTTCAATAAAATCTACATAAAAATGTCCCAAACAGAAACGTCCCCAATTGGACACCTATTATCATAACTTAAGACGTTTTCCAAAGTTTTTCTTGAAAAACGCCTACATCTCTAAAAATAAGCTTATAAGATTATACATCAATTAACTTATTTTGTCAACTCAATGATATTGTCCATAATTTCTTTTGTTACTTTATCTAGTACATCCTTGTCTTTACTTCCTTTATATTTGCTATAATCTAATGGTTTTCCATAAGTAATCGTAATTTTATGATGGTCTTTTGTTCCACCTTTTATACCACAAGGTACAACTTTCGCTCCACTTCTTATTGCAAAAAATGCAACACCATCTTTTACCTTTTCTCCTTTTTCTAATCCATTTCTAGTTCCTTCTGGGAATAAAGCAATACATTTTCCTTCTTTTAAATCTTTTAATGACTTTTTAATAGCTGATACATCTTTTTCATCTCTTTTTACTGGTATTGCTTCAAAAGCCCAACCTAAAAATGCTAAAAATTTATTTTTATATAACTCTTCTTTGGCTAAAAATTTCATATCTCTTTTAGCTGTTACCACCATTAGTGGTGGATCTAAATAACTTCTATGATTTCCACAAAATATTAATGCACCATCTTTAGGAACATTTTCTAATCCTTTTATTTCTGCTTGATAAAAAATCTTAAACCATATATATAAAGCTCCTCTTACAATCCATTTTATAATTTCCTTTAATACTTTTTTCATTTTTATCTCCTTCTCTGAACATTAGGGACATGCCAAATCGTTCAAATCTAGATAAAAATTGCCATGCAATTTTTCCTATTTACTAACAAAAAGGTCAGCCCCTATTATACTTACAATCTTGCTATTTATTTTCTTCAATTATTTCTATAATCTTTTCTACCACTTGTTCAATACTTAAATTTGTAGAATCTACATATATTGCATCTTCTGCTTTTTTTAGTGGTGCAATTTCTCTAGTAGAATCTCTTTTATCTCTATCCTTTATTCCTTCTAATACTTCTTCATAAGATGATTCTATTCCTTTTTCTTGATTTTGCAATACTCTTCTTCTTGCTCTTTCCTCAGCTGCTGCATCTAAATAGATTTTTACATTTGCATTTGGAAATACAACTGTTCCAATATCTCTTCCTTCCATGATGACATTTTTTCCTTCTGCAATTTTTCTTTGGACTTCTAATAGTTTGTTTCTTACAATTGGTAAAACAGATACTGGTGAAACTAATCTATTTACATCATTTTCTCTAATTCTTTTGGTTACTTCTTCTCCATTCAAAAATATTTTCCCATCTGTATGCATCTCAATATTGATTTTATTTAACATTTCCTCTATTTTCTTTTCTTCTTGTATATCGATATGTTCTTGAATCATATTTAAAGCAACACATCGAAATGTTGCTCCTGTATCAATGTTCACTAATCCTAATTTCTCACCTACCAATTTGGTTATGGTTCCTTTTCCTGCTCCAGCAGGTCCGTCAATAGCTACTACAAATGACATATGTTTTCCTCTTTTCTTATATTTTTATAACTTTTTTATGACTAAAAATGTATGAGCTTTCTATTAGTTTTATTGGATTTCCAATAACTTTTTCATTTGATATATTTATGAAAATATGGTATAATTTATATGAAACCCGTTGTATAAGACTCAGAAAGGAGATAGGTATGAAAAAATTTATCATATCTACACTTCTCAGCATCTTTTTTTTCCTGATGCTGAGTGGTACTCTTTTTGAAGGGTACCTACCGGAAATGAGTCTAGGAGTAGGAATGCTTACAGCATTCATTTCAATCGGTTTTGGTGCCATGTATGGAATGGCATTTGCCGATTTACCCTAGGCTGTTTGGTACGACTAATCCTGGATTGGTCGTGCCTATTTTTTTTGAACATTGGCGACAGGCCAAATCGTTTATTTTTTGAACGATTTGACACCTCCCTAACATTTAAAAAGGGAAAAATGAGTCCGTCCCCAAAATCCCGAATTTTTAACAGTTTACTAATCGTCGGGCTCATAACCCGCCTATTCATCTTGCTTTTCTGGTACATAAATATTTTTAGCTACCACCTCTAGTTCTACAACATTCATAGCTGTTAATTTCTCAATTTCTTTTTTTGCTCTATCTTTAAAATCTTTAATTCCATTGATTACATTATATCCATACATAACAGTAACTTCTACATAGATTTTTGCACCTTCACCATAGTTTTCTACTCTTGTTCTTGAAATTTTATATATTGCTGGTGTTTTTACAGCAATGTATTCTAATATTTGTCTAAACACTAAATCTGATATGGTAAATTTTCCAAGATAACTAAAAGTAGGTCTTATAATAGACTTTTCTGATATGTATGGTTTTTGCCCTTTTCCTTTTGATTTAAAAATTTGTAATGGGTCTAATAAATATCCAGAAAAATCTTTTTTTATTTGAAAAGTTGGTACTGGTATAACATGTTTTCCTTCTGTTACACGAATTCTTCTTGCTGTTTCCATTTCTTGCTTTGTAGCTACATCTGTTATATAGATATATTCACTAATTTCAGGTAGACCTAAATTGGCTGCTATTTTTTGTACCATACCATCAGAAGTCCCTAATATTAAAATACTTTGTGGTCTTTCTTTTTTTAATGCCTTTACCACTTTGTCTCTTTCTTCTTTTTCGTAAAATAATGCATGTTTAACTGTTCCCACCTTGGTAGGTGCTTTTTTTGCTGATTCTCCTGCTAACACTTCATTATCCTTAATTAACAATCCATCATCTATAATATAGTTTATGTTTCTTTCACTTGCTACCATTTGTGCACGGTAGCTTTTCCCTGTTCCTGATGGTCCAACAAATGCATATACTTTTATTTTATTCCCAAATAGTTCTTCTAATATCATATTGATTTGTTGTTCGCTTGATGCTACACAACTAACTCCTTTCTTTGCTAAATTCTTTTCATTTCAAATTTCAATTTCAATTTTGATTCACATTTTTATTTAACTCGAATAACTTTCATAAGTTACATTTGGATAACTAAATATTTTTCCACCTTCTGTAAATTGTCCACTTGGTGAATGGTCTTGGTCAATAATTTCTCTTCCTACTAAGAAATATTTATATCTAGATTCTTCGCTTGCAGTTCCTCCTCCTATTACGACTGGATCGTCCCAAGTAGTATCTACAGCATACCAATTTCCACCTAATTGCACATAATTCCAAGCATGATTTTCTGTTTCTCCTTGTGAATTTGTTCCTGTTCCAATTACCATGATACAAGGAATATTTAATTCATCTAATAAATACTTAAATGCTCTCGCATATCCTTCACATACACATTCTCTATTTACCAATGCACCATAAATATTATATATATTTTGTTTTGCTAAACTACTTTCATAATTGATGTTATCTACTAAATAGTCATGAACCATTTTTATATCTTCATATGTATTTCCTGTTTTGTTTTGCAAAATCTGATTTTTTACTTGTTCAATTTGTGCTATTGCTTGATCAACTTCTGCTTTAGAACTGAATTCTTCTGTTAAGTAATTTGCCTCATTTCCAGAATTGATATATACATCATATGTTGAAACTCCACCTCTCGTTGTTGTTTCTATATTTAAATACATCTTCTTAGGACTTAAATAAAAGACTTCTGCATTGTCATATGTATATGCTTCAATTGCTGATTGATAATATTCTCCTAATTTTTCTTGGCCATTACTTTGAGATAGTATATCTGAAAAACTTGTTCCTAATTCAATTTGGTAAGTTCCTGTTTTCATTTGTTCTTTATTGCTTTCAAATGCTCTATATATAATTCTTGATTTTTCGTCTAATTGGTTATAAAAATATTTATCTACTTGCACGTTTGAATAATCTGTATTGGTACTACTATTACTTTTTTCTATTGAACTTATTGGATTTTCAACAATTGCTGGAACTTGAATATCATCTTCTACTGTTTTTTCTTCACTTACAGTAGCATTTCCTGAATTGTCTGCAAATGCTAATTCTTCATCTTCTGCCGAAAATTCTTGGATTGCAATAATGGAAAAAACAATGACAACTGAAAAAATCCCCATGATAATCAAAAATAATATTACTGAAGTGATTTTATCGATTATTTCTTCTTTCATATTATTGTTTCCTTTCATAACACTATGTCTTTATTATATCATTTTTGTTATATAAAAACTAGTATAAATTTAAAAAAATTAGCAATACTAAAATAAATTACAATTATTTCTAATAAGTTGAATTCAAAAGATATTTTTTCGAATAAGTTCTCAGTTTAATGCACAAATATAAAAATTTTATTCCAAAAAAATAGCTTATCAGTTCAACTATAAAAATAGCTATAAATTAGGAGATTTCATTATGAGTTTAAAAGATTTATTTTCTTCACTTTTCACTTATACACCTGATAATAAAGAAACTTACAATTTTAATTTAGTAGAAGATTTAAATACAAAAATATATCCAGATAGTACATTAGGTAAAGAAGAAAATGCACACACACATATCTTCCCTAGTGTTACTGTCAACACAGATTACTTGAAAAGCAAATATAATTTATTAATTAATTCTGATATTATTTTTCGTGATTTTGTTTTAAATGCTAGAGGAAAACAATATAATGCCCTTCTCATCTTCATTGATGGAATGATTAATACAGAAATCATGAATGAATTTATTTTAGAACCTCTTATGATGAGAAATCGAAATAACTTATTTGATAGTTCACAAAATAGAGTCATTTCTGAAGCTGTTGCCAATAATATCACCGTTCGAAAAGTAAAGAAATTTAATTTGCCAAACTATATTTCTAGCTGTCTTGTTCCTCAAAATGCCATCAAACAAGTTTCTTCTTTTGAAGAAATCATATCAGGAATTAATTCCGGAAACTGTGCTTTATTTGTGGACACTTTGGATATTGCTTTTGATATAGAAGTAAAAGGTTTTAAACAAAGAGGTATTGAAAAACCTAGCAATGAAATTGTTATCAAAGGACCTCATGAATCCTTTGTTGAAAATATTAGAACCAACACATCTCTTATCAGAAGATTTGTCAATAATGAAAATTTAGTGATTGAAAATTTAAATATCGGCAATATTACCAAAACAAAATGTGGTGTTTGTTATATTTCTGGTCTTGCCAATGAAGACTTAATTGCAGAAGTAAAATTCCGAATGAATAATTTAGATGTCGATTCTTTACTTTCTGCTGGTCAATTAGAACAATTGATTTCAGATTCTAGTAATTTAAATACACCTCAACTTATCTCTACTGAAAGGCCTGATAAAGCTGCAAGTTACCTACTAGACGGAAGAGTAATTATTCTAGTAAATGGCTCTCCATATGCCATTATCACACCTGGTATCTTATCTGATTTTTTAAGTTCGCCTGATGACAAAAATCAAAAAGCACTATTTTCTAATTTCACGAAATTGATTAGATTAATTGCTGCTTTTATTACCTTATTATTACCTGGACTCTATATTGCTGTTACCAGTTTTCACCAAGAAATTTTACCGACTGAATTATTATTTTCTATTTTAGCTTCTCGTGCCAATGTACCTTTTCCTATTATCTTTGAATTATTGGTATTAGAAATCTCATTTGAATTAATCCGTGAAGCTGGTTTAAGAGTTCCTTCTCCGATTGGCCCTACGATTGGAATTGTTGGTGCTTTGGTTATGGGACAGGCTGCTGTTAGTGCAGGAATCGTAAGTCCTATTTTAATCATTGTTGTTGCTATCACAGGAACTGCCTCTTTTGCCATTCCAGATTATTCTTTTGGATTTCACCTAAGAGTATACCGATTTGTTTTTATCTTTTTGGGTTACCTTTGTGGATTCTTAGGAATTGCACTTGGTCTTTTTGTATATATGATTGCTATGTGTGATTCAAAATCTTTTGGTGTCCCTTACACTGTAGGTGCATCTCCTCTTGAAAAAGTAAAAGGTAGTTCTTACTTCTTACCACCTATGGAAAAAAGAGAATATCGTTCTGGTTTCTTAAATTCTAAAAAAGAAACCAAACAAGGTCATATTTCTATGAAATGGAAATAAACGGTTGCCAAAGGGTGTCTAATGGGGACGTGCCATTTTTGTCCAATGGGGACGTTTCTGTTTGGACATTTTTATATAAAAATATATAATATTAAATTTGTTATTATTATATTTCATTTGTCAAAGATGGAATATATAAAATTCACATAAAAATGTCCAAACAGAAACGTCCCCATTGGACAAAATGAGAAAGGAGTTTGTATGGAAACCTCTAAAATAACTGCTGCTGAAGCAATTAGTATTGTGCTTGGAATTTTTGTAGCTTATACTTTAGTTGCCCTTCCCAGAAGTATGTTAGACGCAACTAAAACAGCTACTTTAATTAATCTGATTTATGTAGGTATTATTGCACTATTAATAACCTTTTTAATTTATAAATTACTTATCAAATTTCCTGGAAGTGATATTGTCGATATTGCAGAATACCTTGGTGGAAAAACATTAAAAACATTTATCGGTATGGTGTTCATCTTTTACTTTTTATTTAGTAGTAGTGTTCTTCTTAGAAATTTTTGTGAATGTTTAAAAATTGTATATTATCCTATGACAAGTTTAATCTTTATTATATTAACCTTTATTATTGTCATTTGTATTACACTACACCATCGTTTTTCTTCTATTGCTAAAGTAAATCTATTGATTATTCCTTTAGTCATTATTAGTATTATTTTCTTATTTATTGCTAACATGAGGAATTTCTCTTTGGATAACATCTTTCCGATTTTTGGAGATGGACTATTTAACACTTTTGTTACTGGATTAGGTAATTTAGGTGCTTTTGGTGGTATTACCTTACTATATTTTCTTCCACCTTATTTAAAAGAACCTCAAAAAATGAAAAAGATTTATCTAACGTCCATTATTTTAGGAACTATCTATTTCTTACTATGTGTTTCTATTATTTTATTTATGTTTATCTCCTTAATGTATACCAATCAAATCATGCCTTTATATTCTGCTGCAAGATATATTGAATTTGGAAACTTTTTCCAAAGGTTAGAGTCCATCTTCCTTCTTATATGGATTTTACAAATGGTTTGTTACTTAGCAATTGTTGCTAAAATTTCTCTTTCCATATTCAAAAAAATCACCAATATTCGTAATGAAAAACCACTGATTTTTGTATTTGGATTGCTAATTTTTGCAATTAGTTTACTTCCTAAAAATTATGCAGTTTCAAAATTTATTGAGGATTACATCTATCATTACATGGTAATTATTGTTTCCATAGTTTTAGGAGTTTCTCTCTTAGTTCTCGCATATTTCAAAAAAAGAAAGAAAAAGGAGTTGAAAGCAGATGTTCAAAAAACTATTTAAAAAAATCTTTGTTATTATTTTAATCATCATGCTTCTTCTTGCCTTTTCCAAATCTTATTCTACATTAAATATTGATAATTTAAGTGTAGTTGTTGCTATGGGAATTGATGTTTCTGATAAAAATCGTTTACAGATTAGTTTTCAATTTACCAATCCCTCTTCCGTTTCCGAATCAGGAACTTCTGAACAAGCACCTTCCATTATTTATTCTGTTGATGCTTCTTCCATTAGTTCAGGTATTAATTTAATTAATACCTATATAGGAAAATCTGTTAATCTTTCGCATTGTAAGGTTATTACGTTTTCGGAAGAAATTGCAAGTCGAGGAATCTCTGATGAAATCTATACTTTAATTAATGATACACAAATCAGACCTTCTACCAATATTGTCATTTCAAAAACCTCTGCTCGCTATTATTTAGAACATTCCAAACCTTTATTTGAGAACTTGATTACCAAATATTATGAAGTCTTTTCTGCTTCTGGTAGTTATACTGGATTTACTGCAAATGCTACCATTGGCGACTTTTTTGATAGTTTGATATGTCATTCCTGTGAACCATATGGCATATTAGGTGGTGTTACGAATAATTCGACAGAATATACAGGAAGTACCAATTCAGAAAATGATTCTACTACAAAATCAAATGCTTCTTCTTTGTCAGGTCAATCTACTGCTGAAAATACAGGTCTTGCCGTTTTTAAAAATGATGTTTTGGTTGGTGAATTGAATTCTATAGAAACCTTATGTTTTTCTATTATCCGAAATCAAGTAGATGGATTCTTAATATCTGTTCCAAACCCAAATAAGGCTAATTCTTATATTGATTTACATGTTACTCCATTAGTCACTCCAAAAGTAAAGGTCGATATTTTGAATGGAACACCATATATTACTATAGACTGTCGTTTTACAGGAAGAATTTATTCTATGGAAGATGGAGCTGATTATTTGGATAATGATATGCTAAATCAGATTTCAAATTGTTGTAACAGTTATTTAGAATCAATTTTGACAGAATATTTGTATAAAACATCTAAATCTTTGAGTTCTGATATTAATGGTTTTGGAAAAACTGCTAGAAATATTTTTTTAACTCTTGATGAATTTTATGATTACAATTGGAGCGAAAAATACAAAGATAGCTTTTTTAAAGTAACTGTTAATTCTTCAATTCGTTCTTCTTCATTGTTAACAGAAAGTTAAATGAAAGCTTGCATACAATCGTTGAAATTATGAAATTTACCGAAAGGAATCTAAGGATATTTATGATTAGTTTTTTAGAATTTGCTATTTTTATTATATTTTGTCTATATGTTTTTAAGGAATCTTTTAGTTATGGAATATATGAATATAAAAATGAAAATAAATTTGGTGGTGTATTTGTCATTATCTTTTCTTTATTTTCTATCATATTAAGTATTGTTGCTGTCTGTATTTCTTAATGTCCCATTGGGGACGTTTCTGTTTTGGACATTTTGAGGGAGCTTTTGATCGGACTCGAGGGATTTTGGGGACGGACTCATTTTTCCCTTTTTCAAATTTGATTAGAATAAAAAAATATAGAATATAAAAAAATGAAACGATTTTGCGTATCTAAATTTGAAATTAGAAATTTAGCTTATACAAAATTGTGTAATGGCTTTATATTCTATATTTTTTATAATATTGATAAAAAGGGAAAAATGAGTCCGTCTCCAAAATCCCTCAAATGTCCAAACGGAAACGTCCCCAATCGTCCCAAATTTATATTTTTTCAAAATCAACAGTTCTCATTAATTTACTAGCATCTTTTACTCTGATATTAATTTTATCTCCTATTTTATAGGTTGTTCTTGTATGTTCGCCAATTAACATCTTTCTTTCTTCATCATAAATAAAATATTCATCACCTAAATCATCAAATCGAATTAATCCTTCTACTGTATTTTCTAATTCTACAAAAATACCAAAAGAAGTTACTGAACAAATAATACCTTCATATTCCTCTCCGATTCTTCCTTCCATATATTCTGCTTTTTTAATGTCTTCACTTTCTCTTTCTACTTTTGTAGCAATATTTTCTCTTTCAGAAGATTGTTTTGCTCTTTCTTCTGCTTGTTTTTTATATTCTTCCACAAAAGATTCTTCTACATCATAATTATCTTCTAAATATTTTGAAATAATTCTATGGATAAATAAATCTGGATATCTTCTAATTGGTGATGTAAAATGGCAATAATATTTACTTGCAATTCCAAAATGCCCTTCATTAATTGCTTCATATCTTGCTACTTTCAATGTTCTTAATACCAAATTAGAAACAACTTTTTCCTCTTCTTTTCCTTGTACTTCTTCTAAAACTTTTGCAAATTCTTTTGGATATATATTATCTTTATTTGCTTTGATTTTTAATCCAAAATTAAATAGAAATTTATTTAATTCTTGCACTTTCTCATAGTCTGGTTTTTCATGGACTCTATAAATAAATGGTGCATCTAGCCAAAAGAATTTTTCTGCAATGGTTTCATTTGCAGTTAGCATAAATTGCTCAATGATTTCGTTTGCAAATGTCGTTTCATATTTTTTGATATTGGTAACTCTTCCATCAATATCTAATTCAATTTTGCTTTCTGGAATGTCTAAATTCAAATATCCTTGTTCTAATCGTTTATGTTTTAAAATCAATGCCAATTCTTCCATTAATTTGAATTCATGAATATATGGTTTGTATCTATTAACTACTTCTTCATCAGAATTATCTAATATTTTTTGAACATTGGTATATGTCATTCTTTCTGTTACATTAATCACTGCTTTATAGACATCTGAAGAAATGACTTCTCCTTTTTGGTTGATTTCCATACTACAAGATAGTGTAAATCTATCTTCTCCTGCATTTAAACTACAGATTCCATTTGACAATTCTCTTGGTAGCATAGGAATAACTCTTCCTAGCATATAAATACTAGTCCCTCTAAGTAATGCCTCTTGGTCTAACAAACTATTTGGTTTTACATAATAACTAACATCTGCAATATGGACATCTAACCTATAATTTCCATTTTCTAATTTCGTTACTTTTACAGCATCATCTAAATCTTTCGCATCTTCTCCATCAATCGTAAAAATAATATCTTGTCTTAAATCTCTTCTCCTTACAATATCTGTCTCATCAATTTGATTTCCACATTTTTTGGCTTCTTCTACTACTGGTTCTGGAAATGTAGATGGTAAATTATGTTCTTTTATTAAAGATAACATATCTACGCCTGCTTCATTCACATTTCCTAATACCTCTATGATTTTCCCTTCTGCCTTTTTTCCTTTTTCAGGATATTTTATAATTTTTACTAACACTTTATGATTATTTCTTGCTTTTCCAAAATTCTTTTTTGAGATAAAGATGTCTGTTCCAAAATTCTTATCATCTGGTATCACAAAACCAAAATTTTTATTATTTTCAAACCTTCCAACAATAGTATCTTTTTCATGTTTTAGTATTTTTACAACTTTTCCCTCTGCTTTTTTTACCTTATTTTTTTCCTCAATAATTTCGATTAATACTCTATCTCCATTTAAAGCATTTTTTGAATTTTCTTTTGCTATATAGATTTCATCTTCTTGGTCTTCTATTTTAACAAAGCCAAAACCTTTTTGATTTTTTCTATAAATCCCATCATAATAGACTGCATCTACTGGTCTATATTGATTTTTTCTATTTTTTTGGATTTTCATTTCCATTTCTAGCTTTCCTAATATCCTTAAAAGCTCATTATATTCACTCTTTGGAACATGCATAATCATGGCAATTTCTTTTGCCTTCATTGGTGCATAATCCTTATCTTTTATTAAATTTAAAACTTTCAGTTCCTGTTCTTCCATTAACATTCCTTTCTTTTTGGTATCCAATTTGGGACGTTTCTGTTTGGGACAAACTCCCCGTCCTCTATGACAACCTAAAATTCAAAAAAAGGGAAAAATGAGTCCGTCCCCAAAATCCCTTTTCTTTTTATGCCATATATAATATTCCTAATACAATTGTTAATATTGCAAATACAATTGTTAATATCACTGTCCATCTTTTTTGTTTTCCTTCTTTTGTTCTGCTTTTATTTTTTTCAAAGAAGTTATTAGTTGATGAACCTGTGATTGTTGAAGATAGTCCTGAATCTTCTTTTGATTGTAATAAAGCCAATATAATTAATGCTAATGCTACTATAAAATATATAACAATCAATATCCATTTTGCTATTTCCATGTTTTATCTCATTCCTTTCTCTTGTCTAATTGAAAAATTACATTCTAATTATATCCTAATTATTTTTTACTCTTTTTCAATTTGCTAATCGTTTTTTACTCTCGAATTATACTTTGCTATTTTAACATATATTTTTATAAAATGCAAATGTTTTTCACATAAATAGCAATTAATTTTCATTATATGTTACTTTTACAATTCCTTATTAATTTTCATTTATAATTTTTTCAATTGATTGTTCTCTCATTTCTTTTATAACTTTACAACTATTGTTTAATTTTTTTTGGTCTTTTTCATTTAATTCAAGATTTAATAATTCTCTTACTCCATTTTTATTGATGATTGCTGGTACACCAATATAGATATCTTCTTGTCCATATGCATTATCTAAATAAGTAGAAACTGTTAAAATAGAATTTTCATCATCTAAAATAGCTCTTACTAGTCTATTTAATGCCATACCAATTCCATAATATGTTGCTTTTTTCTTCTCAATAATTTCATATGCAGCATTAACAACTTCTTCATGCATTTTATTTAATTTATCCATTGGATGATGATTATCTTTCATAACATCTGTGATTCTTTTACATCCTACATAACAATGTTCCCATGGTACAAATGAAGAATCTCCATGTTCTCCCATGATATATGCATGTATATTTTTACTTGATATTTTTAAATATTGTCCTACTATATATCTTAATCTTGCTGTATCTAAAACTGTTCCTGAACCAATAACTTGATTTTTTGGTAATCCAGATACTTCTGCAACAACATATGTCATTAAATCTACTGGGTTACTTGCAACAACAATAATTCCATTAAATCCACTTGCCATAATGCTTTTTGTAATATCTTTCATAATTTTTGCATTGACTTCTGCTAATTCTAATCTTGTTTGTCCTGGTTTTTGTGCAATACCTGCTGTAATGACAACTACTTGTGCATCTTTACATTCATCATAATCTCCTGCTCTAATGATCATTTTTTGTGGTGCATATGGTAATCCATGTGCTAAATCCATTTCTTCTCCAATGGTTTTATCTTTATTAATATCTATTAAGATAAGTTCTTGAATTCCTCCTCTGTTTAACATTGAGTATGCCATACTCATTCCAACAAATCCTGTTCCTACTAAAACAACTTTTCCTTTTTTCATACAATCCATTCCTTTCTCTTTATTCATTTTCCTACAATAGTATACTACTTTTCTCTTGAAATTTAAAGATTTTTTGTATAATTTATTTTACTTTTTTCTATACTTATGATATAATTTAGCAAATAATCAAAGTAAGGAGTGCTATTTATGAGTTCACATTCAAATAATACTACTACTTTGGCTGAAAATAAGGTATTAATCCTATATATTTTAAATCTAATTGATGGAGATATTGTTCAAGATGGATTGTTTAAAATTATTTCTTCTATTAATAACTTAAATTATTTTTATTTTAAACAAATCTTAACAGATTTAATTGATTCAAAGCTAGTAGGTGTTTATACAAAAGAAGATGAACAAGTATTAAGAATCACTACTGAAGGAAAAAATGCATACATTCTAACCAAAGATGTTATGCCTGGAATATTAAAATTAAAAGCAGATAGTGTTTTCAAAAAAGAGTTTTCTAATATTGAGGAAGCTTCTTCTGTTATTGCTGAATTTACTCCAAAAGATGAAAACAATTATACTGTAACATTAAAAATCGTAGAAAATAATGAAACCATTTTTGAAGTAAAAACATATGCTGGCTCAAGAGAAAGAGCTAAAAAAATTGTGGAGAATTGGAAAAACCATGCCAATACTATATATCCCAATATTTTGAATACTTTATTTGAAGGTAATTAATAACAATAGTAAAATTTTATCCATCTAAGCATGATATCTAAAAAACTCGTAAATGAACTAAACATTTACGAGTTTTTACATATTCAATTTTAATTTGGTCGAATTCAAACACTTTTAATTATTAATATTTATTTCTAGAATATTGTTATTCTAAATCCAATACTCCAATATGTTTGTGTACTAGTATTATTGCTTCTAGTATTTACAGTTAGTTCAGAAGAAGCACTGCTCTCATATGATCCACCTCTTATAACACATGGTTGAGAACCTATATTTGAATTTTCCAAAGTCCATTCCCATACATTTCCTGCTAAGTCTAATATATTTTGTTTTCCAAAAGCAGTATTGGCTCCTGTTGATAACAATACAGATCTTGCTGAAGTTTTATCATAAGGTGCTTGTAGCCATTGTGAACCATTATTTAGTGAATATTGCGCACTTTCATTTACTATATTGTATATACTTGACTGATAATTTCCCCAAGATGTACTATTATTTATTAGTTGAGATTGAATTGTTCCAATCGCTGTTCCCTGTGCTACTGCCTTTGCCTCTATATATTTTTGTACTAAATCCCATTGAATACCAAATAATAGACTTCCTGAATATCCATTTGTACTTGTCTTACTTGCCAATGTTTGTGCTTGACTACATGTTACCCAATTGATTGGATATTGATTTGGTTGAGACATTGGAACTAAATCTGCAATAGATGCACTACCATTATTTCTCTTTGTATTTGTTCCAGCTTCATATCTTGATATATAGAAACCTCCATGTTGATAAACACTCTTTAACATTTTTTGCTTTAACTCAGTATATTCACTACTTGATAATCCTGTTGTGTCTTCTGAATAATATGTATCACTTGCTGAAGTTCCATTTCTATATGTTGAAGCATAAGTATGTAAATCATTTTCAATTTTTTGATATTCTTCATCTGTAAAATCTTTTATACTAATACCAGCTGTTGGATATACACTTGCAAGTTTTGGTACTTCTATCCAAACATACTCATTTCCAGAAGAATCTTGAATAACTAATCCTGTTTCTAATGTTGTGCCTTCTACTTGTGTGAAATCAGAATTTGGTAAATATGGTCTCGTACCAGGTCCATTTGGTAGATTTCCTGTTCCTCCTATAATTTCATCATTTGCTTGATATGAATCAATACTTAACGTGATATCCATTGCTGAAGTGGCATCTGGATTGTCTATAAAATATTTTCCTACTGTATATCCCCACTCTGTATCTAATTCATCATTATCCCCTGGCCATTTAGCTGTCACTTCTAAGTATGCATCATCCTGTGCTGCTACTTGCAGAGAATGTTCGATTTCCAGTGTGAATGGAAATTTTTCAGGATCATTGATGATAATTCCTTTTGACAAGAGTTCTCCTGTTTCTGGATCTGACTCTAATGTTGGTTCTGCTATCATTATATAATTTTCTGTTGTAGGTTGTTCTCCTTCTGGTACTAATTCATAAGAGACTCCAACAATCGATATTGCTTGTATTTGATAGCTTAAATCTACTAATGCTTCTCCATTATTTAAAATATCTACTTTTACAACTTGATCTTCCATCTGTGGATATAATGTAGGAAATTCAATTCCAATTGGATTTTCCTTTTTTTCACCATTTATATAATATTCCATATCCCATGCTGCCACATGTATGTTTAAGCTTGGATTTAATATTTTTGTATAGGCAAACCATGCAAATGTGGTCATAATAAGGGTAAAAATAACGATTAAAAATTTTCTAAATTGATTCTTTTCGTTTGATTTTCTATGTTTACGCAATATATTGCTCATTTATATATTTTACCCTCCTTTTCTCATTTGTATATTCCCTTTTTGTCCTTTTGGGGACGTTTCTTTTTGGGACATTTTATAAAATCTACATTTCTTTTTCTATTTTTTCTATTTCTTCTCTTGATAATTTTGTTACTTTCATGATTGTTTCAATTGGCATTTTTTCTTTTAACATTGATTTTGCTATTTCTTTTTTGTTTTGTTCAATTCCTTGTTCTCTTCCTATTTCAATTCCTTCTTTTTTACCTTTCTTTATTCCGTGTTCTTCTCCACTCTTAAATCCAATATCTTTTCCTGCATCAAATATTGAGTTTTCATCCCTTATTGCCTTCTCTCTCAAAAATGCTATTCTTCTTTCTTCTTCATCTCCTGTTAAGTATTCATATTCTTCTTGTGCCTTTTTGATTTCTTTATTTTTACTCATAGCATTTTTTACCTCCTTCTCATCTATTTGACTAATAAAATCCATCCACATATCTAACTTTGTTTTCATATCTTTTCTTTGTTTCTTAAATTTAGGAATTTGTATAAAATGGATTTCTATTTTATCTGTTAATATTTTATATAAATATTCTCTTCTTAGTCTTGCAATTTCATGATATGGACCTTCGTCAAATTCGTTATAATCTAATATATTAATAGCTATTACCTTTTTTATTTCTTTATAGTCCGCACCTTTTTGTAAAACATTATAATATAATCCTGACCAATAAAATAGTGTTCTTTCAATCATATTATATCGATTTATAATTTGAATTTCAATATTTACAATTGTCTCTTCATCCACTTTCGCTTTTAAATCTAAAATTCCCAATTTATTACTTTCTAATTGTCTTTCTAAATTCGTATCTGCTATTACTTCAATACTTTTTATTTTAATTTGTAAAATTGAATTCAATAAATCTTTTAATATACTTTCATTTCCCTTTTTAGCAAATATTTTCTTAAATATGTAATCATTTGTTACTTTTAATTGTGTCTCTCTATTCAATAAATTTCCTCCTTTATTTTACTAAATTTTTCTTTTTTCTTCAACTCTTTCTTATTATTTTTTGAAATTTTATAAGACTTTTTGTTGTACCTCAATATAAGAACAGTAAACGTGTCCAATCGTTCAAATTCTAAATAATAGTGGATTTTTTATTGAGTAAAATTTGATATATTGATATAAAGCTAATGAAATTTAAAATCATTCTAAATATAATAAAAAACTAATAATAGAATACAAAATTAATTAATAACTAAACATTTTTTATCTATGTATATATATAAACACATTCTTCTAATTTTTTCAACAACATATGCACACTTTTCGTCGCAAATTTCGACAAAATAGTTTTATTCTTAATGTCCAGATAAAAATGTCTCAAAGAGATACAAATCTCAATAAGACATATAATTTTTTGAAAAACTATATACTTTTTCAAAAAATTAGTGTATAATTAAATAAATATTAGAATACTATAATATTGTAGATAGATATTCTACTAGGTCTGAAATAGTTTACTAAATTAGGACCTGACCCGAGTTGATGCCAAGCGTCAACAAAAGCCATTCATACGAATGGCTTTTTTATGTTTTCTTCTCACTTTATATTCTTTTATTTTTTAACAAATTTATAATATGTCTAAAATCTTTACCTCTAAAGAAAAATTTTTCAGCATTAGTAAATGGAATATTATTTTTCCTTTTATAATCTAGTTTATCAATTACAGTTAGCATATCTGAAACTTGAAATAATCTTTTCTCTGTGTGATTAAATTTTATTCTTCTTTCTACTTTTGCATTAGTAACGAATAAAGTATCTAATATAGTCGCTAATGTCTCTTGTCCATTATCATAGTAAATAACAATTTTATCAAATGCATCTAGGTAGTCTTGATTATTACTTATAAAATTACTAATATCTCTTGCTAATATGATATTTAATTGCATTTTTTTATTTATATATCTTTTATCTACTATAACAGTTCTTATTTTAACTTTTACTCTAATTGAAAAATAAAATATTGCCCAAAATATGCTTTTTCTTTTTTCAAAGTTGAAATGAGAGTAATCACCTCTTTTGGCAATAAGATATGCTAAATGAATCATACCATTGTAATGAAGAGCACCTAATTTTTTATTTAGATATTTTAATTCATTTTCTATTGAATTAGAACTTTCATGTAATGTAAAAGAAACTGCATATAAATCTGAACTTCCTTTCACAAAGCCAAAATCTCCACTTTCATCTACAAATATATTTAATCGTTTTATTCTTGATATGTCATATATAAGAATATTGTAAAGAGAAACGTTATAAAGAAACCAAAAATGTCCCCAATTGGACACAACTCTCAATAAGACAAAAAATGTCCCAAAAAGAAACGTCCCCAAAAGGACAAAAAGAACCATAATTACCAAACTATTTGTTTGATTATTATGGTTCTTCTTATTATATTTATCATCTCATTCTATATTTTCATATTTTTGGGATATTAGCCACCTACACCATCTGTTGCTGAACCTGGTTTGCTTAATCCAACATCAATTGTTAATCCTCCACCTAGTGAAGCATAGTTGATACAGTCAACGTCTTGTCCTTCTAGCCATACATACATTCTCATATGGATATATTTACCTGGTGCAATTGCAAAATCAGTTGTACCATCTTTAACACTCTTTAATTGAATTGGATTGTCTGCTATGATACCTGTATTAGGTGTTTTTACTGTATTTTGTTTTACTAATCCAGCTGCTGCTGCTGCTGTATCCCAATTATATATATCAGCTATAGTTTGTGAAACAGATGTTGCTGTTAAAGCATATGTAGGTACTGGATCATCTGCATCAAATCTACTTGTACCTGATGTTAAACTTGTTCTATCTGTTGATGATAATGTTAATTTGTTGTTATTTTGTACTATGTAATCAACATGTGCTGCATATGTTGTAATTGTTGGACTTGTTCCAACTTGTGCACCACTTGCATTTGGTTCCCAAATAGCTACATCTGTGATTAAACGATCAGCACCAGTAGTCGCTTGTAATATATCTGCTTGACTTGGTGTATTATTAACTAATGTCGTATCCTCTAAATCTGAATCCTCATCAAATATAGCAAATGCTACTCTTAATGTGTTTTGTAAACCTGTTGACTCTCTTGATGATTCATTTAAATTAATTGATGAATTGCTTTCAATTCTAAGTAAATCTTTTGTATTTCCTGTAATCGCTTCTGTTGAAGAAGAGTTTTGTAGGAAGAAGTCAATTGCATAATATCCTGAATCAGCATCAGCTGCTAATTTTGCAACATTAGTTAATTTCTTTCCTGACTCAACATCTCCTCTATACATATTTAAATCATTTAATCCAATACCTTCATTGCTTTGTGCTGTTGTAGAAGCTGGTAATAATTCACTTGGTACTAAATTTGTACGTGCTTGATAAGTATACTCTCCACCTGCACCTTGTTTCCAAGGATTTACTAATGATACCATATCATCATCTGTCCATCCATTGTTTGTATTGGTTTGTGCAAAATATGCTGATGCATTATCTGTCAAATCAATTTCGTTTGCCCAGTTTAAAGCATCTAATGAAATTTGTAGACCTTCAGCTACGTTTACTTGTCCTTCTAGTCCACCTAATGTTACGTTTCTCTGTGTAGAGAACCACGCATAGGTTGCTACAATCAATAAGATTGCTGTAAATGCTACTAATAAAATTAATGCATTTAATCTTTTTCTTGAGTTTCTTTGAATGTTTTCTTCTCTCATTTTTTACTCCCTTTCTTTCTTTAAATTTATTTATATAAAAAAACTTATAAACATTTTAGTCTTTTGTGTGATTTGTTCACAAAAGTTTACAACATAACTATCGTTCATCTTGCGGAATTTCATCTTCTTGTAAAATATGTTCCTCTGTAAGTGTCATATGCATTTTGATTTCTCCACCTATTAAGTCGTCTAAACATTCAGGATCATCTCCCTCTACCCAGACAACAACAGTCCATTTATCAATATCGCCTACTTCGAAATTTTCTGTTAAATCTAACATAACAGTATCTTCATCTTTAAAAGGTGTTGTCTCAGGTTCTGGTTCTCCTGTTTCTCTATTATTTTTTGCATAAACTACTCTTTCGCCATTTTTAAATACCATAACTCTAATTGCTTCATCTACATTTCTTACAACATCATCTATTTTTATGGTTGTCCAATAATTTATAGTGTCTTGTCCCATATTTTCTGCATAAAATGTATATGCTATGTAATTTCTACCATTATGTGAGCCATTTCCTTCATTATCTATATTTTCTGGCAACCAATTTATAGAAATATCTGTAAAAAATTCTATGTCTTTTGATCTTAAAAATGTTCTTGTATATTTATTTTCTGGGTCTTCATAGATAACTAATCCACTTTCTCTTCCATATTCACTATCTAGTGTTACTGTAAAATTTTCTCCTTTATAAAATATGGATAATACGATATATACATTAACTAAAAGTAATATAACTAGTACTAAAAATATTTCAAAGGCGATACGTCTTTTGTTTTTTCTTTTTTCCTTTTTTGCCTTCTTTTCTAGTTTTTCACCAAGTGTTGCTTCATCAATTTGTTCTTCAAGTGTTGGTGTATCTTGCATTTGCGTATTTGTTGTTTCTTCATTTGCCATATTATCACCTAAGTTCCTCTAAAATATTTTTTCAACATTTTATACTAAAATTATACTTAGTCTTATATTTTTTGTCAACGAATTTGTTATTACATTTTTGTTACATTTTTGTTACATTTTTCCTGTTGATGTACCATTTTTTTATAACTTATGTCCATCAAAATGTTTTAGTAGAATGCTGTTAAATGATATTGAATAAATTTTGAATGTGATTGAAGATATTTTAGAATTTGTTATTTAATTTATTGAGGGATGTTCACGGTACTCACATAGTGAGGGTCTGAGTGAAAGAGGCTCAATAAATTATGTTACAAATTCTTAAATATCGTATTGAACCGAAAAATTTATGAAATATCATTTAACAGCATTCTAATAGAATATTTTTATGTATCTGCATTTGGATGAATCATAGAACTTGTTATTTTTACAGTTATTTCAATTGCCTTAGAAGGATCATTTGCTTCATCTTGATAATATTCATAAGCACCTTTTCCAAACTTTGTATCTAAAATATCTTTAGCTAGATTTTCATCTTCTGTTCCATTACCTTGATACTCCCAGCTTGCCTGATACTTGAAGGTTGCTCCAGCATTTGGCGTTGTCTCATCATCTTTATATTCTCCATCCAATCTTGCTCTATCATATGTATAACTGATATCAAAAGGATATTCTGTATCATCTGCAAATATATGTACTGTATTCCCATCAGTTTGAATCATATTATTTTCTTTTAGTTGATCTAATACCTCTTGTCCAAACACTTTTACAGATGTTAATTCATATTTAATACTTGTACTTGTTGTACTCATATTATATATGCGCACAATATCTTCTCTATCAGGCATACCTGGATATAATTCATCTATTGTGAATGTAACACTCTCATCTAACATTTCCTTGTCGTCTACATAATATCTAACATCCCAGGGTGTTATATTTGCTTCCAATCCACTCATATTAACTGGTTCATTTGCATTAAACCATGCATAGGTATTTATTATTAATATTACAGAAAATATCGTAATTAATAGAATTCTAGCTGGAACACTTCGCTTTTTAATTCTTCTAATTTCACGTAATATATTCATAATACCTCCATTCTATCATTTGTTTTTCCTATTTCTTGTATTTTTCTCTTGTGATTTATTTTTTGTAGTATTTATTGTTTTATCATAATATTGTCTCATCTTTTCATTTATTAGATTTTCAATATTCTCATCATCATCCTCTTTTATTTCTTTATCTTCTATATCATCCTCTGTAACATCATAAGCTTCTTCTATATCTTCATCTGCCTCTTCTGAAATATCTTCTTCCATTTCTTCTATGTCTTCCTCAGAAAAATCTTCATCCAGTATATCACCGGTATTAGCAATTTTCTTTTTTTTACGCTTCTTTTTTGTTTTTTTAGGAGTATTAAATGCTATAAATACATTTAACACTAAAATAATAACGATAGCAAATATAGAATATATATTGGTTGCTAAATCATACAATATTGTCAAAATACTTGATCTATATGTTACAACACCATATATTTGGTCTTCTCTAATTTGAGGATCTTCAACACTATTACTTTGTAAACCTTTTGCATGGAAAATCAAGTCGCCATTTTCATCTGTATCAATTGCGACAACATTATGCATGATGATTTTTCCTGAATATTCTCCAACTCGACCTAAATATACAATATCATCCCCGACTTTAATATCTTTAGGATTTACTTCTTTACTAATAATCACTTCTCCTACTTCATATTCAGGCTCCATACTTCCAGTGATAACTCTAAATATTTTATATCCACCTATTGATTGATTATTTGCAGATATTCTTTGTAAAACAATTACCATAGTTAAGATTAAAGCCATTATGACAAGTATTTGATATAGTATAATTAGTACTGTTTTTATTATTTTTTTTGCATTAATTTTTGGTCTATTATCCTCCATCATAGTTTAACCCTCTATCTTATAATTATCTCTCAATTTTTTTATTTCATATTTTTTTCTTTTTATTTTTCGACTATTTATCACATTGTCTCTAAAATTAATCAAAATGCATATAATCACTATCAAGATACATACATTTACAAATCCCCTTACATTTTGTATGTAATTTACTATTTTTCCCACTTTCGGAATAACAAAAACAGCTTTACCATATATATTTTGCATATCTACTGGTTCTTTATCTTCTACTTCGTTATTATCACCTTTCGTAATAAATTTCACTTCTCCTTTTTCTTTTGTAATATCTTCGATTCTATGTGAAATCACTCTATCTTCTTGTTTAAATGTGATAATATCCCCTTCTTTTAGTTCTTCTGTGTTACAACTTTTTACAACAGCTAAATCATCTTTATAAAATGTTGGCTCCATACTTTCAGAAACAATGTTAAACATATATATGCCAAAAATATGTTTTTCTTCTTCTATTGATAAGATTAAATTCACTATAAAAAGAACGATTAAAATAATCAATATAATAAACTTCACTATCTTTTTGGTTCTTTTTTTATTTTTTATTTTATGAGAAATTTTCTCAACATCATATTCCAATTTTGTTCTCAGCCCCATCATTTTCTTTTGTCTTTTATTGTATTAGAAAAATCAGCTCTTATTTTGGAGTCCATGCCAGATTTTTCCTGTATACAACAAGGTTAAAATTTCTTTATCATTTCTTTTACATTCATGATATATTCTAAATCTTTAATAGAAAATTTGCTTTTTTGAATATTATTATAATTATTTATAATTTTTACTTTTCTAATTAAATCTTCTATACTATCTTCTTCAAAATTTTCTTTTGAAATTTGCATTCCTAATAATTTATATTTATCTTTTATGATAATTGATAATTCTTTAGTATCACTTATATTTACATGATTGATTACTGTAAAATTAGAAAAATTAACAAACTTTCTTATTTTTTCAGCTTTTTCTCCAATTTCTTTGTCTGTGATATCTTCATTATTTTTTATCATTACCTTAGCCATATATCCATAATAACTACTTGCAAATTTTATAACATCATATAATGATGATGTTTCATCTAGGTTTTGAAGTATTTTTTGTTTTATCATTTCTTCATCTAATTGCATATATGTCTTTTTCAAATCTAAAACCAAATTGTTTCTTTGTAAAATAGCAATACTGTCTTTCTTTTCTTCTTTTTTTCTATCAAAAAATCCTTTATTTGGTTTTTCAATTTTAGCATTTAATTTAAATATTTCTGTTTGTAATTTTTTGATTTCTTCTTTTATTAACTCATATTGTGTTTTCTTAACTTTTTTATCTTTGTTGGCTTCTGCATTTTTTAATAATTCTTGTCTTGTTTGCAAAACCTCTTCTACTAAGAATTTATATTCCAAATATTTTGCATATTCTGTTAAATTCGTATTTAATTTATCAATATTTTCATCTATTTCTCTCTTTTCAGTTTCTGATAATTTTGTAACATCTTTATTGGTTAATTCTAAATATATTCTCTTATAATTATCTTCTTTATAATCATTAATATTTAGGCTACCTGTATAAAATTTGTCAAGAATGTTTTTGTTGTCTGTTTCTTCTATTTGATTTTTTTGTTTAATTAATTCTGCCTTTTTTTCTTCTACACCTTCTAATGTCAAAGAAAGACTTTTTAGGATTTCTTGTGCTTTCTCATTATAAAATTTGTCTATTTGGTTTTCATATCTGTCATAAATATATCTTATATTAACATATAAATGTGATACCACTTCTGAACATTGCCAATATACTTTTTCAAAAGTATTTTTTACAGCTTCTGAATTAATATCCCCTTCATATGCTTCTCTTAATAGAACTTCCATATATTTTTTTGCATATTCACTAATACAAAAATCTTCAGCTGTTAGCTTGATTCCTACTTTTTCAAATTGTTTTACACTAAAAATAAGTTCTTTGTTTAATCTTTCTAAATTGCTCTTATAGTACCCATTTACATTATATACGACACGATCTAATCCCATTTTTTCAAATGAAGAACGTGTATCTGTATTTTTTTCAGCCATGTCATATTTTAATATTTCTTGCTCTAATTGAGGAATCTCTTTATTTTCTTCAACTGTCGTTAATTCAGTATATCTATCTTCTATTTCTTTTAACAATTTTTCATTAAGATTTTCGTATTTTTCAGTCATATCACTTATGGTTTTTAATAATGTTTTGATTGCTTTTATCCCATTTCTTGGTAGTACTGAAATGACTTCTTTATCTGTTGTAATTTGTTTTTCAATATTTTCTACTAACTCTTTCACGATTTTTCCTCCTCTAATTTTTTAACAGTTTCATATTCACCATTTAAAAATTTTAAAAAGCTTTCTACTTGTTTTTGGGTATCTAACAATTCATCATTTTCTAAATTAGATGTTTTTATATTTTTTAATTCCACAAAGCTCACCTCTTTTACTTTTATCTTTTATTTTATTAAGTTGTTGTTTCTTCTTCTGGTGGTATATATTGTGTAAATGTCATTGTTGCTCGATATTTTAATGTTGTACGTAATTCATTTTGAGAAGTATTATTTTCAACTTGATTTGTCGTATCTTCATTTGTTGTATTATCATTTGTTGTATTTTGTTCTTCTCCTCTAAACTGGGTATCTGCTCTATTATCCATGGTACTTCCTTCACCGTCATTCCATCTAAATAAGACTCTGATTTCTCTTTTCTTCTCTCCTGCGCTATTTACTTCAGTTGTTGGATCAATAATACCTTTTATCTCGCTTGTTTCTGTTATGGTATGATCATCTCCATCAATAACTTCATACCCATAGATTTCAAAATCCTCTAGTGGTGTTTCATTTAGTTGCTCTATAGAAAATTCATATTCAAATACAACATCTACCTCTGTATAATCTATTAACATTTCAAAATATCCAGTTTGTCCAGGCACTAAAATATCAGGATTTACATTTTCATTTTCTACAATGATAGGTTCCATTACTTCATTTAGTGTTTCTGCCTCATGGACAATTTTATCATTTACTTTAACTAACCATCTTTTGATATTTGTATTATATGTTGTATCTACCTGTTCAAAATATCTCGCATAGGTTCTTTGTATAGAAAAAATGGTAATGATTAAAGAAATTACACATAATATTTCGATAATTCTAACCTTATTTTTTTTTCTCATTCCTTTTCCTTTCCATTTTTTTTCAATTTTTCTTTTATGTACTCTTCTTTTTCGTTTTTCTTCGGTTATTGCTTTTATTAATTTTCTCTTTCGATTTTCCTTACCCTTCTGTTTCTAAAAAATCTAAATGCTACATATATTGTTAGTGGTAATATTCCACAGAAATAGAAAACATATTTATTATTTAATAACATACAAATAAGTGATAAAATATACATTTTTGTTTGAACCACACCATTTATTTGTTCTTCACTTATGACAGGATCTTCTAGATTGTTAGCAATACCTTTTGTATGGAAAACTCTTTTACCATCAACTTCTTCAATATCCACAACCCTGTGAGTTACAAGCATTCCATTCATTGTACCTGTGTTTCCTTCATATGTCACATCATCACCAATTTGAATTTTATCTGTATCTACTTCTTTTACTAATATTACATCACCAATTTGATATTTGGGAATCATACTTCCAGTCTGTACTCTAAATATCCTAAATCCTAAAAATGACTCTTGGTTATTTGTCACTTTTTGTACTACTATAATGATAGAGACAAATACAATAGCAATCGTTAGTATTTTTACAAATATATTCCAAATAAATGTGAAAACTCTGCTTCCAGTTTTTCTGTCCATTTTTATCCCTGTTGTTGTTCCCACCTTTGATTCTTCATTTTTTTCCTTTTCTTTGCTTTTTATTTCATTATTTTTTGTTTTACTTTCCTTTTCTTCACTTTTTGTTTTACTATTTTTTATCTTATCTTCCTTTGTTTCACTTGTTGTTTTATTATTTTTTGTTGTGCTTTCCTTTCCTTTAGCTTTTGAGTCATCTTTTTTGGTTTTGCTTTCTTTTTTTACAGTATTTTTTTTAGTCTTGACCGCACCATTTTTGGTTTTCTCTTCTTCTCTTTTGTCCTTCTTGTTTTCCATTTATTTTAACCTCACTTCTTTTGCTTGTATCATATATTTTTCAATTCGTTCTTTAAATCTATCTTCTATAGGTTTTAAAGAAATTAATTTTTTCGTTTTCATCACCAAGATTTTTTCTGAAATTAATTTATTCAACTCTTTCTCTGTCATATCTGGATTTAATTCTATAATTCTTTCTATCATGGCATCTGTTAATTGTTTTGCCAACTTATTATCTTCAACACCTGATTTTGCTTTTCCTTTTAATGTATTACTATCATCTGTCTTTCTAAAAATAGAATGTAACAAAAATATGTCTTCATCTACTAATTCCTTTACAATTCCTTTTTCTTCATATTGACTCGTCTCATTAACTGTTTTATCATTTAATTCCATTTGCTCACTTAAATAGTTCCATAATTTTACAGCATATTGAAAGTTAACATTTTTTAACAAAACATTTGTCATTTTTAATGGTGCTTTTACATATGTTGCTTTTTTGGCAACCAATGTTTGATAAACCTCAGTTTGTTTTAACATTTTTAAAGATCTTTCTATACTTGCTATTCTCTCTGCTGTTTTTTCTGTCTTTGTAATCCCTGTTATCCTTTCAGACTCATATTGCATCTTTACATTAATTTTTTCTTTTCCTAATTTGACTTCTGCTTGATAATCTGCTTTTTGATGATTTTTCCCTTTATATTCTTCATCATCTTGTTTTTTTCTTAAATACATATAATCTTCAATTAGTTTTATTAATGTATATAAAAATCTATTTTCATAATTAAGAAAAGTTTCTTCCTTATAGGCATTTAAAATCTTTTTAGGTGTTACTTCTCCACTTTTTTGATTAAATCTATCTACTAGATTTACATGTTTTGATAAATGTTTTACACTGTCTACTGTTACTTTTTTAATTAATTCTATTTTGATAATTTCTTCTTCTGTAACAATATTTTTTATTTCTTTCGTTAATGCTTTTTCTAAATATGGAATCGTAAATTCAACCATATCCATCCATTCATCATTTTCTACAATATGGCTTCTATCTACATCCATCATTAACTTAGAATCAATTTTACTAAGAAACTTTGTTGAATTTTCTTTTTCCATATTGGCTAATTTCACAATATTTAAGTCCATTTTTCCCTCCGAGGTTGCCAAAGGGGACGGGTTGATTTGGCAACTTTTTTTATGTAAGTTGCCAAATCAACCCGTCCCCTTTGGCAACTTTTAAGACATCTTTTTAAGTCTTAATAAGAATTCTATACATTCACTCATTTTGCCTTTTCCAAAGTTTTTATCTAAAAACTCAATATAACCATCAATTTCATCTCTAATTAAAGTTAAGTTTAATCCTTCAAATTTTCTTAATACTTTTTTAGCCATGAAATAGTCTACTGCTTCTGTTTCGTCTCCTCCGCAAGCTACATATACTGGCACAAATTTTCTCATATGTTTTACAATACGGTTACCAAATGCAACTCTAAAGTGTTTGATTGTATAATCATCCATGTCTTCTATCTTTTTCAAAGTTGCTGGTGATATTGCATAATCTGTCATTGCTTTTTCAAATAAACCGTTTAAGTATGAGTAGTTTACGTCAAGAGCTTCCACATCATCTGGTTCAAATGCAACACCTTTTTCATTAATATCAATAGGCATTGCTCTATCATATACCTTATCTGTTACCATGAATGTTGAGTCGTCATTGTTAATTGTTCCGATATACCATGCATTTGGTGGAATCTGCAACTTTCCTTTGATTAATTTCTTTGGATCAGTTGGCCATGAACTTTGTACGATTTCAATTTTCCAATCTTTTGTACTGTGCATTTCTAGAATTGATAACATTTCTGCAAAATAATATTCCACACGCGCTAAGTTCATCTCGTCTAGGATAACTGTATAGATTTCATCTGTATATCCTGCTTCATATAAATATGCTAAAAAGTCTGTTTCATTAAATTTCTTGGTGAACTCATTTAAGTATCCAAAAATATCTGTTCTATCTCTCCAAGATGGTTGCACAGATGCAACACATGAAGGATGTTTTACAAAGTTACCCCATGCAAGAGATATAGATGTTTTACCAGTACCAGAAATACCTTGTAAAATAACAAGTTTAGTTGATGCAATTGCTGATACAAATAGTCTTATCATCTTTTCACTATAATATAGTTTTAACTTGCTTGCAGCAAAATTTCTAAACATATAACAAAATTCTGGTAATGTGAAATTATTATGATAGTCTTTTTGTTTATATTTCGCAAATTCTTCATCTAATGCTGTTAACTTAGAGAACCTACTTTGTGTATTAGGATCAATTTGTTCTTCATTATTTGCTTCTGATTGTGCGGCAGCAAGTGCAGCTTTATCTATACCTGCACTGATACCATTTGGATTTACACCCAATTCTGGTGACTTCATATTTAACAATTTTAGTTTTTCGTCTACTAATTCTTCTACTTGTCCATTTAAGGTATCTATTTGTTTTAATAATTCTTCTTGGTCAATAATCTTTTTTCTCCATTTCATATGTCTTTTTAAGAAAAAGATTATAATTCCAACAATACCTCCAATAACGATTAGCATAAGAATAATTGCTAAACCTGTTAAAAACCATTCTGAGACTTGAAAGTCATTTGCATAATGTTGGATAATTCCCCAATATCTTGGTATATTAAATATATTTACAATCCCATTCCAAAGACCACTGAATATATCTCCAAATCCAGAAAAGAATTGACTTAAAAATTCAAATAAAAATCTTCCATATGTTTCCATCTTTTACTTCTCCTGTTTCTTTATTTTAGTATTACATTATCAAAAATTGCTTTGTTACTCTTTATTTCTTTATATAATGCCAATTTTTGTGGTACAATCACCATTTTAAACATTTTTAATTTTTCTACATCTTCTATACTTTTTACTGTATTATCTAATGTAATCGTAAAATTGTAACCTTTTTTTGTATATCCTAAAATACTTTTTTGATTTTTTATATAATCAGAGTACATAATATTCAAATGTATTTTATCTTGCAATTCTTGATTTCCTAGAATTGACAATATACTGTCTAATTTTTGTTTCTTTTTAAATAGTGTACTTGCAAATTCTGCAATATATGTATCATCAAAATTTCCATTTACGATATCTGAAATGACAACAACACTTAATAATATATATTCTACTTGCAATTTATCTTCTGCAACAATTCCTTCATTATATACTTTTTCTATCGCTGCTTCACTATATTGCATAGGCATTTTTACCTTTTGCTCTAATGTCACAAAATATACATCATCTTTCCCTTTACTATTTTCAAATTGTAAAGCAAATTCATCTGTATCAAATTTATCTAAAAATACTTCTTTTTCAATCATATCTTTTTTGATTTCTTCATACAATTTTTTTTCAGTACTTTGTGAAATTTCTATTTTAAATAACGCACTTGCTGTTTGTATCATTCTACTAATAATTTCTTTTATATTATCAATTGACTTAAAATTTTCTACATTTCTAACATTATCAAAAAATAAAATATATGCAAACAATTCCTTTAAATTATGAATTTTATTTAATTGTTCTTGCTTTTCATTTAAGTTTTGAGATTCTTCTTCACATTTTTTCATTAGAATATCTTCTTTATATTCTAATTCTTCTAATATTCTTAAGTAAAATGCTCTTGCAGGTGTATCTGTATTTTGAATATTATAATATCTAGCATTAATATATGTTTTTAAATATTCATTTACTAAATTTTCATCATATTGTTTATCCAACATGGTTTTCATGTATTTTTTTATTTTCTTTTCTGTAAATGTTATATATGTATCCATTAAATTGTTCATTTCTACCTCCTGTTTGTCCATTGGGGACGTTTCTGTTTGGTCAATTTTGTCCATCGGTACCTGGTCCGTTTTGTCCCATTTCGTCGCTAAATGATTTGTTCTGCATTAATATCTAGTTTTACATATTCAATCAAATCAGAATATTCTGCATTCGTATCATTTTCCTTTGGAAATGTTACTTTAATAACATAATTATCTGTCAAATCTTCTCCTTGTGTCATTTGTGATGGATCTATTATGATTTCTCTGTAATATGTGCCATCTTCATCAGTAACGATATTTTGCTCTGTCGTTATAATTTCTCCATTTTTTTCGATTACATACTCTAATGGTAAATTTGTTGTTGTTGTTATTTTTAAATTATATTCTAAATCTGTTTCTGCTCTTTTGTTGATTGTTCCATCTTCATCTGCTTCAAAATTTGATACCGAAAAAGAATAGTCAAATGAATTATTTGATGGATATATATCTTCTATGATAATACTTGCTGATTGAAAATCATCATGAAACATCCAGAAAGCAACATCTACATCTTTTTCTGATGTCGCCACTGTTTCATATCTTGATAATGTATTTCTTATAAAAATAATAGCGACTATAATAATTGCTATTAAAAAAAGTATGATGATACTTTTTTTCAATTTTTTCTTATCCAACATCTTTTTTCTCACCTATTTTTTCTTTATATGAAATCATCACTATAAATAATATTATCGTTATAATCATTGGTATAATAACATGCATATCTGTAAATACTTGTTTCCAAACTTCTACATTATTGATAATACATACTGCTTTACCTATCACTTGATCTTTTTTTATTGGCTCATCCTGGATATTGTTATAATCTCCTTTAGTAATGATAGTATCTCCATCTATTTGTTCTATTCTATGTGTAATTAATACATCATCCTGTTTGTATGTTATAATATCATCTTCCTTTATTTCATCACCTATTTTAATGATTATAATATCACCTACTTCTATGGTTGGTGACATACTTCCAGTTTCTGTACTAAGTATAGAATATCCAAATATATTCACATATTCTTTATTTTGTATGTTTAATTGTATAAATCCCCATATGACAAGAATAGCAATGATACTCAATACAAAAATTATTAGGTCTACAATTACTTTTTTAATAATTTTTAATATTTCTTTATGGTTCATTGCCTATCACTTCTCCCGTATATTGTTTTAAATTAATTTCTAATGGAATGTTTATCTTTGCATCCTGTGTTTGTCCCAATTCTGAATCAGCTTCATTATTTTCTTCTACATTTTCCCATTCAAAATATAATCGAATATGATTTAAATATTTGTCATTTATTGTTGCAATAGGAATAATAGCCTCATGCTCATTGGTTTCATATGTGGTATATACATCGTCATTTGTCAATTGTTCTGTCTCTCCAGGCTTTTGAAAATAATTTTCTACATTTACTAATTTTAATTTTGCCTCTGCTACTGCATCTAATTTTACATTTAATGTATATAAAATAGATACATCTGTATTTGTCGGGTCTATAATAATCTCAAAATATGCCTGTGTTCCTGGAGCCATCTTTTGGCTTTTAACATGTTCAGAATCCAAATATGTCAAATTGTCTTCTGTCATGTTAAAAGTCAAATTTTCCTCTCCTGAAGATATATCTGTTTCATTTACTTTGATGGACCATGCACCTAATAAACTTGTATAATCTCCTTCTAATTGATCTTTATATAAAGCATACATGTTAGCTATTTGGAATAAGGTTATAATTAACATTATTAATACTAAAATTCTTAATAATTTTTTCATTTATTCTTCCTCTTTTGATGATTTTGTAGCTTTTGCTTTAGTAGTAGCTGTTGCTGCTTTTTTTGTTGTGCCTGTTTTTCTTGTTGTACTTGCTTTTTTTGCTGTACTAGTCTTTGAACCTGCACTTGTCTTGGTTCTTGTACTTGTACTTGCTCTAGTCGTTGTTTTTGGACTGGATGTTCTAGTTGTTCTTGTATTCTTCTTTGGTCTTACAACTTCTTCGTCTTCCTCATCATCTTCCTCATCTTCATCTGCCTCAATTTCTATTGCTTCTTGTTTCTTTAGTTTGTTAAGATATTTAATTTCCATAACTAATTCAAATACTTCTTGTAAGAATAGTAATAATGATACCACTACGATACAGAATAAATATCCCCATCTAGATTCTAATAGATTTAATATATATCCCCAACCTTCTATAACAATTGTATCATCAACTTTTCCTATAAAATAATCACTTGCATAACGTTCTTCATTATCTACAATATATACTGTATGTGAACCTTGTTGTGTTTTTCCTTGTAAAGTTGTACTGATAACTTCATATTCTGAGCTATTCAATACTTTATACATAAATATTTCGTCACCAACTTGGACATTTCTATCATTTGTTTCTTTTATTAATAGTATAGAACCTTGTTTATATGTAGGCTCTAATGAATCATCTGTGACTATATAAATTGTATATCCGCCTATTTCACTATTATTATAATCATTGTAAGATAGTAATAATACGGTTACTGTAATTGCAATGATAGCATATAGTACAAATAATATAGTTCCTAGTACTTTTTTCATCTTTTATCTTCCTTGCATTATATATTTAGGTTTTTTATCTGGTTGTACCTATAAACCTTTATTCATTAGTTACTTTTTGTAATTGTATTGATTGTGTACCTGTTAAATTACCATTTAATATAACACTGATATCATATTGTTCTCCAACACCTAAGCTTTGAATCCATGTTTGCATTTGTCCTAATACCTCTCCATCAGCACCAACTAAAATAGCATTTAAACTTTCATTTTCTACTGCAGTTTGTGTTGTGTTTAATATAGACATAGATACCATTGTTTGATCTTGGTCATCTAAATATTCCATATAAATATTTGATACTTCCATATCGCTATATGTTGTGTCTGGTAATGGAATCACAGATTGTTGTTCTTCTCCAGTAGTTTCCTCATTATTGTTAACATTTCTAACAATTAAAACAATTGCAACCACTAAAATGATAATCGCAATAATGGCTATCAATATAATTCCTAACATTTTCTTACCTTTTCTTACTTTTCTAGTTTTTTTCTCCATGTTTTCCTCCTTCTTTTCTACATTTTTTTATACTTTTCTACTATATTTTATACCATAACTTTTTTTTAAAGTCTATACTTTTACGAATAAAAATTATATATATTTTGTGACAATTCACATGCAAAATCATATACACTTTATACTTCCAAATATTACCTATATAATATTGATTAGAACCCTATACATACAATGTACATATTGGGTTCTTATCAATATCATTTTTTATCTTTATGATTCATCATTTACTGTAATGACAGATGTAGTATCACCTGAAGGATATGTATAATCTTGGGTCATATCCACTTTATAAAATTTAATATTTTTAGCAGATTCTTTGTCCATTGTAAAAACAAACTTCTCCACATATCCATCACTATTGACTTCTTCACTACCTTCTAGTCTATTGATATATGCTTCATCATTTAAGTCAATTCTTACAACATTTGGATCAAACTCTAACGAAACATTTCCTCCTGTATCATGAGTATTTATCATTTTTAAAGTTAAATAATTTCTATTTGCAACATCTTCTATTTCATAACTATTTGCTAAAACTTGTTGTATTCTTAATGTGATTTCACAAGAAATTTCTTTTTGATATGGTTCTTGTGTGCTTGCTTTTATTCTAATCGTAATTGTGTCATTTTGTTCAATTTGTGTTTTAGGTGTTACTACAATTTTTATCCTGCTAACATTATTTTGAGCTTCTCCCTCTTTTGCATATATGACTCCTGTTGTTTCTGTAGGCCCACCTTCTTCATTAATACCGTAAAGTTACTTTATCTGTATCTGGCGTTTCACACGAAAGAGCATACTCTAAATCATAATCTAACCTCAATAATGTATTTTGATAACTATATAAATCAAAATTGATTTCATAATTATCTACACCACCCCAATTTTCATATTGGTAAGTCGCATTATCAAGAGTCAATAAATCACTTGTAAAATAAAATTCTTTTGAAGTAAAATATGCTTCTCTTGCTTGATAATAAATATATCTACCAAATACTGAACATGTAATGACTATTACAAGTACAATAAACAATAGCATGGTTCTTTTTATTCTTTTTTCTTTTCTTATTCTTGCATGTTTTCTTCTTTCCATATCTTTTCCTTTCTCGTTTTGGCTTTTGTCGATATAGTTTTTATTTTAATTTCATCATTTTTCTAAGTGGACTGAGGATTATTGTTTTTGAATTCATCGACGAATGTGCCGTGGAATAGATGTATAAATTCTTAGGTTTAAATAAATGATGAAACTTAAATATGCTCAAAATGTCCAAATGGAAACGTCCCCATTGGACAAAATGTCCCAAACAGAAACGTCCCCAATGGGACATTTCCGATTGGTCACTAAGGAACAACAATAAATGATTTTCTAATGGTTTGTATTAATGTGTTTTGATAATATGCTTTAATTACTAGTTTATACTCACCTGTACTAATGCCTTCTTTAATTGCCGTTTCAAAATCAATTGTTTCAATGTTCTCTCCTTCTGTTGGTGTTTCATGATGTTTTTTCTCCATGATGACATATTCTTTACATCCATCTGCTGTTTCTAATCCTTGTCCTTCATAATCTTCTGGTGTTTGCCATTCTGTACCATCAAGATTTTCCAAATAATCTTTTAAGTCAACTTGTGTATAACTAATTCCATTATAAGTGTAAGTATTTGTACCTGTTTCCTCTTCTTCTGATGTTGTATATGTGTCATTTCGTTTATATAACTCTACTCTGATGTTTGTCTCATCTGTTGGTGATCCTACACTTACAGTTAAGTCTAGACCATCACCGCCATCAAGATTCTTTCTTGTATTTTTATTAATAATTCTACTTCCATCAACTGATTCTACTCCTGCTAGTCCTAATAGTTTATTAATAAATGTTATATAAATTTCTTGTTCTTGTTTTACTTCTCCTCCATAATATGATCCATCATCTGATGCAAAGAAGTAAATTTTTGCAATATATACACCCGCTGGTACACTGTTTTGACTTAATCTTAATTGATATTGATTTTGTATTGTAGATAATCCACTTGATAATGGAATTCTGATAACACCATCTGTTCCTACTCTATAAACTGTTGATGTTGTTTGATCGATGACTCTTAAGTTTTGTACTTCTGGTGCTTTGATTCTTTCTCCATGTTCATCTACAATTTCAATTGCCATACCTGTATATTTATCATAGTATTTTGTGTCTTGGATGGTTGTTCCATCTTCTGCTGTTTGTTCTGTTATGCTTGCATCAAATGTGAATGGAATTGTTAAATTCTCATATACAGAATATGCTGTCTTACCATCAGTTGTTGTAACATTTTCTGTCATGATTGCATTTTTATTATATAAGTTATAAACAATTTGTGTTTCTCCATTATCATATTTGATAGCTCCTGTATTGTTTCTTAATTCTAAATAGGTTTCTTGTGCTAATTGATCTGCTTGTATATTAGAATCTTTGAAATCAATTGAAACATCATATTTTTCTAGTGCATAACCGAATCCTTGACTAATCTCGTGATAATATAGGCTATTATCATTTGCATATTTGTCAGTTGTATCGGTTCCACCCATTTCTACAAAGTCTGATAAGTTGTATAGATATCTTGTTGTTCCCGAAGAATTGTCTGTTGCATCATAATCTGTATCACTTGCTACTCGATAATAATATACTTTATTAACTGTATCACCTTGTCCATAATCTCTTATCGTAATTCCTGTACCTTGTGGTAAAGGCATTGTGGTTGATAATACTCTATAATCTCCATTTGCATAGAAATCTGTTTGATCACCATTTACTTCTTTATATAGTACATAAGTGATATCTACTTGGCTATCTGTTGTGTAATTTAATTTTGTCTTACTACTATTTGTAAATGTTGGAATATAGTTTTCTATATTTGGTGTTTGTTCTGTTTGAAGATTTACTGCAATTACCACTTTAAATGTATTACCCATGCTTGCATCTTCACCTGATTTTGATTTTCCTGTTAAGACAATATTGACATATCCTAAATCTTTTGTCTCAGATATATTGATTGAACTAAATATCTTGAATAGTAAAGTTCCTGCTGTGTTAGAATTGTCTGTCTTAAATATAGTATCTCCATCAAATGAACCATCTCCATCTGTATAGATGTTTGTTTCACCTGATTGTTGCCATCCAGAATTTGATGTTTGCATTGTTAATCCAAATGTGTTATTTGCATTTTCACTATAAATTGGTATTTGCAATTTATTAATTAAGTTTACATCTGTATTTAATGCATTTGTTGTGATTCTATCAATTGAGAAAGTTGTACCATTATATGTTGCATTATCAACAAATGAATCAAAGTCTAATGTCAATTCTGCTGTTGATTGTGTTCCAAATATAGATGCAATTAATTGTGTATTGTAATTTACAATATCTGCTCCAATAATCCAATCATAATAGGTTCCATAGTCTGTTACTTCTATTACTTGTGGCACAGCTGTGGTTGAACCTTCGCTGACAACATTTGTATAGAATCCATCAACTGTTGTGTCATGGTTTGGTTTATGTCTTCCTTCTACATATGTACCAGTTCCAAACATATTTGTTGTAGCTGTTCCATCATAATCTGGTGCATAAATGTCATATTCTTTATTGCCTGTGGTTCTGTTATGTCTATACATTCCAAAGAATGCCATACCATTAACATCTCCCCAGATATCTTCATCATTTCTGTCTGTTAAATCTCCCTCTTCTTTTGCAAAGATTAGATTTACACCTTCAAATGTGTATATTCTGTTATCCACATTATTGGTTGCTGTATTGCCTGTAATAGATACTGTCTCTTCTGTTGTTGTTCCATCAGCATTTGTTAACAAGCTTTCAAATCCTCCAACCATGTTAAATCCTCTCTGTGTATATAGGGTTGTATTATCTAGTAAAGCTAATCCATTTGTAATTCTATTTAAAGTATAACTTGTTTTTTGATAGTAATTATTTTCATCTTGTGCTCCTAGTAACTCTAAATATGAATTTTGTATAGATACTTTACCTGTTCTTTCGATTGAAGTCATTGTATAGCTTTGTGATGAAGTTCCAAAATCTTTGATTCTTACTGTTGAATTGTCTGTTCCATCACTTGCTGTTGATGAATAGGTTGCATCTTTTCCAGCTCCGAATATACTTCCATTAAATGTGATTGGAGATTCTGTACTATTATCCATAAGGATATGTGTTTCTCCATACACACTAACTGTATTGTAATCTTCGTTCTCAGAATCGCCTGAACCATAAATGTTTCCATTTATGACAATATTTCCAGCTGCTTTGGTATCATCTGTTACAGCATCTTTACCAATATTGATGTTTGTTTTTCCATAAACAGTTGAATTCTTTGAACCTCCATTAATGTCATTCATGATTGTTCCACCTGTTATGTTTATGGTTGTAGAACCTACTGCATCATTTCTACCAATTTCTGTACCAAGTCCTCCACCATAAAGTTCTCCATTTACTGTTGAATTACCTGTAATATTGATTGTTGTATTTCTTGTAATACCTTTATTTTGGTTTCCACCATAGATGTTTTGTGCGGTTGCATTGTTTATATTGATTGTTGCGTTTGTTGTTTCTCCACCATCACCTGTTCCACCTTGGTTTCCTCCAAAGATATTTGTTACTGTTGCGCCATTTTGTGTTACATTTGCATTTGTTACACTTGCGTCTAGTCCTCCACCGAAAACGTTGTTTGCATTTCCTGAATTTAGTACGACATTTGTATTTGTTGTAAGTCCTGCATTTTTAGAACCACCAAAGATTGTATCAATTGTAATACCATCTAAGTTTACATTTGCAGTTCCTACTCCTGCATTGTTACCACCACCAAATACATTTGTAACATTTCCAGACACTAGGTTAACATTTGATGTTGTTACTGTTCCATTTGTGTTTGAGCCTCCATATATATTTGTAACGGTTGCTGTACCTTCTAAGAATATGTTAGATGTTGTGGTTGTTCCACCGAAACCACCTCCATAAACATCAGTTACAGTTCCTGTTTGTAGATATATATTTGAAGTTGTTACTGTTCCATCTGTTTTTGGTCCACCATAAATGGTGTTTGCTGTCATTCCATTTAAGTAAATATCTACTTGATTTGTAAATCCTGCTGCATCTGAACCTCCATAGATAGTTGGTGCATTTGCACATTTTACTAATTGGATATTAACAGTTCCTACTCTGTCATATTTTCCGCTACCATAGACTGTTCCATTGATTGTTGGTGTTACATCTTTTGAAGCATCTCCTATTGTTATATTTACATTTTGGCTTGATGTATCTGCATTTAGTTGTGCTTGTGTTGTCAACACATTTCCACCATAAATATCATTTAGGATTCCATCATAGATGTAAATATTGCTTGCAGTTCTAACTTGGTTTTGATAAGCGCCACCATAAACACTTCCTAATACTTGTCCGTTGTTTACAGTGATATTTGCGTTACCAGTTACACCAGAATTATTACCTCCACCATATACATCTCCTGTGATGATTGCTCCATTGTTTAATTCTACATTGGTGTCACCTGTAATTAATCCTGTATTTAAGTTAATACTTGTTCCATTGATGACTCCATTGCTTCCACCATAAATGGTTCCATCTACAGTAATTGTACTATTAATAGTAATATAAGTGTTTCCTGTTACTTTTCCTTCTGTGACTGTTGTTGTATTTGAACCACCATAAATATTTCCTGTTACATTCGTACATCCTTGAAGATTCATTCTTGAATTTCCTGTTGATGCATCATTTCCACCATGTCCAAATATGTTTCCATTAATTTGACCACCGTAGAAATTGAATATATTGGCATCTGGTTCTCCATCTGCACTTGAATCTTTCGTTGTTGCCATTCTTGCACCACCATAGATATTTCCTGTTATATTTCCACCATACATATCTAATTGTGATTTACCATCATTAAATCCATTGATTGATCTTAGATATATAACCGCATCTTCAGATGCTTTATGGAATTTATTTTCTCCTGTAAAGGTTCCACTTAAGATTTGAGTTGTTGCATATGTTCCTTCATAACCTAAATTATAATCTTGTGCTCCTTCACTATTATATGGATAACATCTATCTTCAAGTTCTCCCATTGCTAGATATCCTGTAATCACTAACTTGTCATTTCTAGCAATTGCAGATTCTTTCATTGTACCAATGATTACTTGATGTGAAACATACTTTCTCGTTGTAGATTGATTATTTAAACTACTTCCAATAATAATGTCATTATACTTACCAGCTTCTACAATCACTCTGTGATTTCCGATTGTTCCTGTTGCTTCTTCATCTTTATAATTACCTCCTACAACTCCACCAAATGTATATTTATCTTCTGGTGTAGAGATACCTCTTCCAAGAGTCACATCTCCATAGTTAGTAATTAAAATATTTGAATAATCACCTTTTGCTAAATAATCACTACCATCACTAACATTTGTAGAATCTGAATATAATTCAATATTATCAAATGTAATGTCACCTTCTACATCCATATTAGATGAAATTTTCAATTCAGCACCACTTGTTCTATAATCCACACCTGCATATAAGCTTGTGATTGTAGCATTTCCTTCCAATCTTTCACTACTGTTCCATTCAATTTCATCCATAATAACAATGATATTATTTGATGCATTTCCTGAAGCATTTAGTTTACTATATGCGGTTGTTAAATCTTGAACTGGTGTTGTAGGTGATAGACCATTATTACTGTTGTCACCATCTTTTGATACGAATATGACAGTTGCTTCTTGCCATACAGCTGTTAAGTTGGTTACTGTTCTTGGAATATCTGTATATAGGTCGTAAATTGTTGCATTCTCTTCTTGGAAGCCGTTTTCGTTTGCGACAGCCCATCCTGCAAAGCTATATGCAGTTTGCTCGCCATTTTCATACTTGAATGGTTCTGCAAATAAGTTATTATCACCATTGCCATAAATTTCTCCTATTGAACTTGCTCTATAAGTATCACTTCCACCATTTGTACCACTCTTGTTAACTCTCATTAACTCATGCACATAGCTTTGATGCATTTGTTCAAAATCAGGTGTTACGTGATATGTAACCATTGTATAGTTATCTGTATTATCACCTAATGCTGATTTAGAGAAACTAATCGTTGTTGCATTGCTCTTATTTTCAAATTCATCTACTAATGTTTCTTTTTCAATGACTAATGAATAGGTTCCGATTTCTGTTAGACCTGTAATATCAATTTGGTAAGATTCAGATACTTCTGTATCATCTTCTCCAAGAGGTTGTACTGTAATATTATCTATATTTGTAATATCTTCACCATCTTTGATAATTCTGATATCTGCTGCTTCTAAGTTACTATTTTCTAAGTCTAAGAAAGTATCTTGTCCTTTCACTGTAAAGTGAATTGTACCATTTGATTCGAATTCTGATGTATCTGTACTCATATATCTCCAAACTGGTTTTCTATTATCTAAGTCAACAAATATATCTGTTGCCTCATTTGTATGTCCTTCTGTATCACTAATCTTACCAGCTGGTATACTAATTTTTAATTGTTTAAATTCTTCTTCAAATTCGTCAAATCTAATTACAAAATCATATCCATATTCTGTTCTTACCGGTGTTATGGTAATTGGTAAGTCTGTTCTTTGGATATATTGTCCATCTCTATTTAGTTCGTAAATAGAAATATCGTCTGGTTCCAATATTGTATTAAAGTCATAGAATCTATCAGTACCTGAAATCGTTACTGTTGCATATCTTTGTGCATAACTGATATATTTCTCTTTATAATACAATTTAGGATTAATAAAGTCGACTACAACATAATTATCTTCATCATCACCATCATCATTATCCACTACTATTTTTGTTTCAATGTTCGCATTTCCTGATGTATCTCTTACTTTATTTTCTGCAATTACAAATTCGATTTTACCACTATGTCTTCTGAAAATTTCATTTTCTAAGTTTTCATCTAGTTCGAAGTTAGATAAGGTTAATGTATATCTAATGCCATTTCCTTCTCCATCTGGTATATCTGAACTTGTTAATTCTTTTGTTAAAGTATTTGTTACATCCATATCATCTACAAGTATTTGTTTAATATCATCAACAGTTAAAATGTCACTTTCTAAGAAGTTTGTATCTACTGCATCAAATGTGATTGTTACTTGTTTATTTTCTTGATCAATTACTGGATTTATACCTTCTGCATACTTGTATTCAATTGTTGGTTTTATAAAGTCTACAATGTTATTTCTAAATGCTGTATACTTAGGATTTTCTGTATCGTCTCCAATATCTGTTTCAACCCAATTTGGATTTCCTACAGGTATTTGAGTGACTCTATTTCCAATTCCTGAAGTATCTCTTATGGTATTTTCCGCAATTTCAATTTTTACGGCTCCATCATATTGACCGAAATTTCCTAATGTTAATTCATATCCTACATCAGCACCATCAAGTTCTGCTTCATCTGTGATTTTTGTTAATGTTTTTGTAATTGTTGTGATTGGTGTATCAGGATTTTCACTGTTATCTACATATACATTGATATTATCTTCTGTTAATGTATCTTTTAGGAAGTAATCATCACGTCCTAATATCTTAACCGTTACTGTTCCTGTTTCTCCATCTCTATCTCTTGTGATACTACTTGTAGAATATTCCCATGTAGGTCTTGTAAAGTCTACAATGCTTTCTCTGAAAGCTGTATATTCTCCATTTGTGTCTCCTGGTTCTGTCCATGTTGCATTTCCTACCAAGATTTCTGTTTCTTTGTTTCCATTTCCAGATTGATCTTTTATGACTCCCTCTGGAATAATAATGCTTGTAATACCTTGATTGTCTTCAAAATTACTTAATGTAATTTGATATGTAACTGCAGTTGCCGTTTTACTTACTTGTGCAACTTGTTTTACTATGGTATCTGGATAAACAACTTCTCCATTATGTTTTACAACTTTCACTCTCATATTGGCAATACTATCAGCATTTTGTAAAGTTGTTGTTCCTAAGTATTTATCTGTTGCTCTGATTCTTACTGAGACAGTTCCTGTTTCAGTTTCTAAATCTCTGTTAATACCATTGCTTGCATTTACAACACTCAAATTATCTTCTGTCTTTTCAATTAATGGATCAATAACATCGACGATAATACCACTATCTGGATCATCTCCATCATCTGTATCAATTGTGATTGTTGTTGCTGCATTTTTATTTCCTGAAGTATCATCTATTTGTCCTTCTGCAAATACTAATTGTACGACACCACTGTAGTCTTGATATCCTTGTGAATTATATACTAATTCAAAGTTTGATACGACTAATGTGTATTCATATCCATTTTCTATCGGTTGTGATGTAATCGTTGTCATTAAGTCATCTGTGATATCTGTCTCTGCTACATTAATTCTTACATTATCTGTATTTAATGTACCATCTGCATTCATGATTGAACTTTCTACTAAATACTTATCTGTAACTGTGAATTTAACTGTTAGTGTTTTTGCATCATAATTAATATCTGGGTTTTCTGCTCCTTCAACTGCTGAATATTGATATTTGATGACTGGTTTTATGAAGTCTACAATATCTTGTCTAAATGCTGAATACCTTGGATAATCTGGGTCTGTATCTTCTAGTGGTTCATTTGCTTCTTCCCAAGTAATATTTCCTACTGGAATAGTTGTTTCTTGGTTTACATTTCCACTTTGGTCTGTGATGGTTCCTGCATCTATAACAATCTTTGTTACGCCACTTAAATCTGCAAAATTTCCTAATGTTAATGTATATCCTATAGCTACATCTTCTAATTGTGCATTTTGTAAATCTGCACTTTCTGCAAGTGTTTGAAGTTCTGTACTATCTGTAATTTCTACTAATTCTTTTGATATTGTTGTCTCTTCTACATCATCTACAAATACTTTAATATTTGCTGCTGTTAGAGAATTACTTGCATAGTATTTATCACTTCCTAGAATTTTAATGCTTACTGTTTCTTCTGTTCTGTCTATGCTGTTTACATTATGTGGTCCTGTCCATAATGGATTTACTACGTCAACGATGACTGGTTCATCATGATCTTCATGATTTTCTGGATCATCTATACCAATTGTGATTGTTTTTGCTACACTACTGTTGTTTGATTGGTCTGTAATTAATCCTTCTGGGAATGCCATTGTCATTGTACCACTATATCCAACTCCATTTTCTGTTTCTAGTCCACTGACAACAAGTTCATATCTTTCTCCAATCTTTGTTTGAACTCCGTTTATCGTATAATATATATCACCATTTGTTCTATATATGATATTTCCAACAATTTGATCTGATGCTATTGTTTTCTTAGTTAATGTTTTTGTTGCTTTTGTCCAATCTGGTTCTGTTCCATCAACTTGTATTGTCATATTATCTGCAGATACTGTTGACTCTTTGAAGTATTTATCTGTTACATCAAATACAACTGTTACCGTTTTTGCATCATAATCTATAACTGTATCTGAATATTCATATGTATATTCTGGTTTTATATAATCTGTAAACATTGTTCCATCAGTATTTTTATTTGTATTTGTATCTTTTAATTCAAGCTTCGTCCAGTTTCCATCTTCATCATCAATTTCTTCCATATTTCCATTTCCATATACATCTTTCAATGTACCTTTTAATGGTTGAATGGCTATATTACCACTCCATTCTTTAAAGTTCTTTCCGCTTTGACGTAAAGCTTCTTCAAAGTTTGATAGTGTAATTGTATAGAAGATTTCTTTGTCTGTTGATTTTGCTGTATCTTTAACAACTGTTCTTGTAATATTTTGACTTTCATCAAGTTCACCATCAATATAGATATTGATTAAATCTCCTGTTAGTGTACTTGTTACATTACTATCATAATTGATGTTTACGCCACCAGTTGTCTGTATTTCTTTTGCATTTCCTTTGATGACTATACTGATTGTTTGATTTTCTTCATCAATTGTGCTTGATACTTTTTCCCATTCTGGTTTGTAGATAGGATTTATCGTTCCTTGTTTATAATTAATATTTGTTTCAGAATTTGTGTCTGTACTAAATCCTTTGAAATGATACATATCGTTGTAAATTGATTCTGGTGCATAAATGATGGCTCCTGTTGTTCCACAATCTTCACAAAACCTACCAAATACTACTATTTTTGTAAATGCTGGTCCTAAATCTAAAGTTGTCATAGCTGTAGCTCCTGTTTTATAGAACATACCCTCCATGTTTGTTACATTACTTGTATCAAATTTATCTCCTAAATCTAGGCTCGTCATGGATGTATATCCTGTTTCACCAAACATACCTGACATATCAGTTACATTGCTTGTATCAAAATTATCCCCTAAATCTAGGCTCGTCATGGACGTATATCCTGTTGCATTAAACATATCGAACATATTAGTTACATTGCTTGTATCAAACTTATCTCCTAAATCTAAGCTTGTCATAGCTGTAGCTCCTGTTATACCAAACATCTGATGCATATCCGTTACTTTGCCTGTATCAAACTCATCTCCTAAATCTAAGCTTGTCATTGCTGTATATCCTGTTACATGAAACATACATGACATATCAGTTACATTACTTGTATCAAAATTATCTCCTAAATCTAAATTTGTCATAGCTGTATATCCTGTATAGATAAACATAGATGCCATATTAGTTACATTACTTGTATTTAATAATCCCATATTAGTAATTGTTTCTACTGATTCACAAAATTCTGCATATCCTATATAAGCAAATAAGTTTCTTGAATCAGTATTACCAAATATCTCATCATTACTTCCAATATATACTTTTACAGTTCCATTTGTATTTGTTTCATACCAAGCAATAATTGAATTATCACCTTGTGCTGATACATCCCAAGCTGTATTGTCAATATATGCTTTTGCTGAGAAATCATAAACTGTTTCTGGTATATCATCTACAAATGTTACATTATCTATATTTTGTCTTTGGATATTGGTATTTCCAAGAAAAGCACTTGACTCTTCTATACTTTCTGTTTCACTTCTTAATGTATTAAACACAATGACATCTGTCACCTTATTACCATTTCCAGATTGGTCAATTGCCACATCTGTTTGAATTTGGATTTTGATTTGATTTGTACTAAAGTCTAATCCTTCTCCATTAAGTGTGATTGTATATTGGTCTCCGATAACATCAGTTCCGTTGCTAGCATAAACTGTCGTTTTGTCTGCTACATTGATAGAAATATTTTCTGTTGAAACTTCTGCTCCATTAATCAATACTTTGATATTGTCTGCTGTTAAATTGCTATTTACAAAATATTTATCTGTAACCTTAACTGTTGCAGTTGCTGTCTTAGCATCTACATCTACTGATGAACTTACTTTCTCCCATAATGGGTCTACAACATCGACTGTTGTTGCCTCTCCTGGGTCACCTGCTAAAATGTTAAGTCCTGATGTAATGGTTGTTGCATTATTTCCATTTCCTGTTGTATCTACTACAACATCACTTGGAATTGCTACTGTAATGATACCACTATAATCTAATGTTTCTTTGCCTTCTAGTTTTTCTAATTGTTCAAGATGTGATAATTTTAAAGTGTATTGTTTTCCTACTACTTGGCTTGTTCCATTGACGGTTGCTGTGATATCCTCTTCTGTTAATTCTCTTACCACTCCATGGAATCCTGTATCATCCCAGTTTGGTTCTTCTCCATCAATTAAGATATTCAAATCTTCTACATCTAATGTAGCTTCATTTAAGAATTTATCTACAATGTTAAATACCATCGTAAATGTTTTTCCATCATAATCAATGTCTGATGTATTGTATTCATATCTTACATCTGGATTAATAAAGTCTACAAAGTCTGTGATAGTTGTTGTTTCATCATTGATTGTATTTCCTGTGATATCTCTTGATGCACTAGGATTTACTCTAACTTCTATATCACCACTTAATTCTCTGTATTGTCTATTAGAAGTTATAAATTCTTCATCTGTTTCTACAAGTTCCGTAATTTCTAATGTATATTGATGTCCTAATACCTTTACTTCTCCATCGATGTTTGCTTTGATTTCTACTGTACTTACAAGATTTTTTGCTATTTGGTCATCAATTTGTTTTCCATCTAACCATACTGTGATTTCATCTAATGTTACTGGATCTTCTGGGTAATAGTTTTTATCTGTTACATTGAAGATAACGGTTTCTTTTTGAAGTGCTTCGTCTTTCGTTTTTTGCACATCATACACTTCTGGGCCTGTTCCATCAATGTTTCCTAAGTCAAATGTCTGTTTATTAGTTGTATTTTCATACGCATCTGTGATAACACCTGCTGCAATTTCTAGAGAAATTTTTCCACCATTTTCATTTCTATATTGTGCCGTATCTCCTACAATTGGATCAACTGGTGTAAATTCTGTGTATCCTTGTTCATCTGGTATGATATTGGTTAGTGTTAAAGTATATTCATATTCTTCATTTGGTGTAATTTCTTCTGGTCCACTTAATTCCTTACCAATCTCAGTTGATGGTTGTCCATTAACTATGATTGTAATATCATCAGTTGTTAGATCAAAGATACTTTCTGCTTGATTTAAGAATTTATCTTTTACTCTTAATTTGATAACACCATTTGCTCTATCTACATCTCCCAATGTCCATACTGGATCTACAACATCGACTACTTCTTCGTCTCCGTCTGCTCCGCCTGGATCATCTTTTCCAATTGTGATAGATTTTGCAGAACTAATATTTCCAGATTTATCTGTAACTGTTCCTGCTGCAAATGATAATGTCATATAACCACTATATGTATAACCATCACCATTGCCATCTGCATCTTCTTGGTCTAATCCAGTAATCACTAATTGATATCTTTCTCCAATTTTTGTATTTTCTACACCTTCTACAGTTGCTGTCAAGTCTTGTACTTTTGTTAATTGTTTCGTAATGGCATTATTTAATGCCGTTACATCATAATCATCGATATTTATCGTTATTTGACTTGCGTCTAAGTTTGAAAGTGTTGTACTTTGGAAGAATTTATCCACTACATCAAATACAATTGTTACTTGTTCTTCATCACCATGGATAATTTCCGTTTTTGCACTTTCATATGTGAATTCTGGATCAATAAAGTCTGTGAACATCACATTGTCTGTATTTTTATCTACTTTTGTTGTTTCTTCAATTCCATTATCTTGTCTAGCTCCACCTTCTGCTAATTCCATGTTTTTGTTTCCATAGGTCATTCTATTTCCTTCTGCATCTGCTGGGCCTGTTGTATCTGATAAGGTTCCTTGTGCTACTTCGATTCTAATATTACCACTCCACTCTTTGAAGTCTTTTCCAGTTCTTCTGGTTGCTTCTTCAAAGTTTGATAATGTTAATACTTGTAATACATCTTTTGCTCCTGTTCTCGTATTTGCAGTTTGTGTTGCTGTTCCGATTGTCTTTGTAACAACATCAGTGATTTCTGTATCTTCTATAAATACTTTAATATCATCTTGTGCTAATGAACTGGTTACATCACTAATGTATTCATCTACTGGCACTTCTGGATTTGTTGTTCCTCTTAATGTAATGTTGATTTTTGGATTATTTGCATCTGTTTCATCAATTTCAGATTGTTCTTTTTGCCATTCTGTTCTGTATTTTGGATTGATGGTTCCTTTTGCATAATTCATAGTTGTTGTAGAATCTGAACCTGCTTTGAAGTTGTTCAAATCATTATAGATTGCTTCTGGTGCATATATTGTTGCTCCTGTTGTTCCACAATCTGTTGCAAAATCTTCACTTGCTTCATATGTTTCATCTTCTCCTACTACAGTTCCAGTTGCTATTTTTGTGAATGCTGGTCCTAAGTCTAATGTTGTCATTGCTGTAGCTCCACAAGAGTGGAACATTCTACGCATATCTGTTACTTGAGTTGTGCTAAATAAGTCTCCCAAGTCTAAGCTTGTCAATTTCTTATTTCCACAACCATAGAACATTTCATTCATATTGGTTACTTTTGATGTATTAAACTTATCTCCTAATGTTAATGTTGTCATTTCATTATATCCACAATTAAAGAACATTCTTTGCATATTGGTTACATTACTTGTATCAAATTTATCACCTAGATTTAAACTTGTCATGGCACTATAACCACAATGAGCAAACATATTACTCATATCTGTTACATTGCTTGTGTCAAATTTATCTCCTAAATCTAAATTTGTTAATTTTGATTGTCCACATTGTTCAAACATATATGTCATGTTTGTTACCTTGCTAGTATCAAATAAGTCTCCTAAGTTTAATGTTGTCATAGCATTTTGTCCACAAGAATCAAACATATATCCTATATCGGTTACATTTGATGTATCAAATTTTGTTCCTAAATCCAATGTTGTCATTGCATTTAATCCAGTTAATCTGAACATAGAATTCATATTGGTTACATTTGTTACATTTAATAATTCAATATTGGTAATGGTTTCTGTTGAGGTAGATTCTTCTGAACTTCCTATAAATGCAAACAAGTATTTTGAATTTCTATTTCCAAACATCTCATCATTACTTCCGATATATAGTTTTATTGTTCCATTTGCACTTGGTTCATACCATGCAATAATTGAATTATCTTGCATTGCTGATACATCCCATGCTGTCGTATCAATATATGTATTTGTATATATGTCATATACATCTGCTGGTATATTATCTACAAATGTAACATTATCCACCATATTTCTTGCTACTCCTGTATTTCCTAATAAAGCTAGTAATTCAATTTCACCAGTACTTTCATCTATATCATTACTTGTATCGATTAATGTATTAAATAAAATCAAATCAGTCTCTTTATTTCCATTGCCTGATGCATCTAATACCAATCCTTCTGGTACTCTAACCTTTATTTGATTTACAGTTGTATCTAATCCTGAAAGATTTAATGTATATTGCACTCCATATTGTACTGTTGAAGTTGTACCATTTACGACTCTTTGTTCATTTAATGGTGTACTTGTTAATTGTTTTGTAACACCTGTTGCTACATTTCCATTTACAATAATTTGAATGTTTTCGTTTGTCAATGTACTATTTGTAAAGTATTTATCTGTTACTTTAAATGTCATGATTCCTGTTTTTGCATTTACATTTACTGATGAAGATATTTTCTCAACTAATGGGTCTACAACATCGACTACTTCTTCTGTTCCAGTTCCTCCTGGTAAACTAATTCCTGAAGTAAGCGTGGTTGCATGATTTCCATTTCCTGTTGTATCTAGTAGCTTATCTTGTGGAATGGCTACTGTAACAACACCACTATAGTCTAAGTAATTATCTCCGTCTTTTACTTGTAATTGTTCTAAGTTAGATAATGTTAATGTATATGTTTGTCCGATGACTTTTTGTTCTCCATTTACCATACTTAGTTTGTCTTGTACTTGTAATGCTTTATTTACTTTTGTCCAGTCTGGTTCTACACCATCAATTCTAATTGCTAAATCCTCTAATGCTAATTTTCCTGAATCATAATATTTATCTACCATGTCAAATACCATTGTAAATGTTTTTCCATCATAGTCTATATCTGTTGTATTATATTGGTATATTACCTCTGGTTCAATAAAGTCTACAAAGTCTGTAAGAGTTGTTGTTTCTTCTTTGATTGTATTTCCTTTCATATCTCTTGATGCATTTGGATCAATGTGAACTTCTAAGCTACCACTTAGTTCTCTATAATCTCTACCTGAAGCAATAAATTCTGCATCATTTTCTACAATACTTGTAATTTCTAATACATATTGATGTCCTAAAACCTTGATTTCTCCATCCACATTTGCCTTGATTTCTGTTGTACTAATGATGTTCTTTGTGATTTGGTCATCAATTTGTACGCCATCCATCCATACGGTTAATTCATCTAATGTTACTGGATCTGTTGGGTCATAGTTTTTATCTGTTACATTAAATACAAGAGTTTCTTTTTCAAGTGTTTCGTCTTGTGTTTTTTGTATATCATATACTTCTAGATCTGTTTTATCAATCTCTCCTACATCAAGTACTTGTGTATTTGATTGATTTCCATATTGATCTGTTACAACTCCTGCTGTAATTTCTAGTGAAATATGACCACCATTATCATTTTTATATTTTGCCGTATCGCCTATGATAGGTTCAACTGGTGTAAATTCTATATATCCACCATCTTCTGGTGTTATATTTTGTAATGTTAATGTATATTCATATTCTTGATTTGGTACGATTTCCGTTGGACCTTCTAATATTGTAGCAATTGCTGTTGATGGTGTTCCATTTACGAAAATTGTAATAGAATCTTCTGTTACATTAAAGATACTTTGTTCTTTATTTAAGAATTTATCTTTTATACGAATTTTTACTGTTTCTGCATCTGTATCTACTTCAGCTACGCTCCATACTGGTGATACAACATCCACATTTACTGCTTCATCATGTCCATCCTCTGTTTCTGGTTCATCAATACCTATTGTGATAGTTTTTGCATTATTTGTATTTCCAGATTTATCTGTTACGATACCTGCTGGGAATGCTAATGTCATAACTCCACTATAATTTTCTGCGTCTCCTTGGTCTAAGTCAGTAATCACTAATTGATATCTTTCTCCAACCACTGTATTGTCTACACCATTTACTGTTGCTGTTAAATCTGAAAGTTTTGTTAATGTTTTTGTTGCATTTGTTGCGACAACGCCTCCTACTGTTATGGTGATATTGTTTGCTACTGTGTCTGCTAATAGGTCTGTGTTGTCAAAATATTTATCTGTTACATCAAATACAACGGTTACTGTTTTATTGTCATGATCAATTGTTGTATCAGCATATTCATAAGTAAATTCTGGTTTTACAAAGTCTGCAAACATAGTTCCGTTTGTGTTAGATTCTATGTTTCCATCTTTGAATGTTACATTTATCCAACTTCCACTTTCATCTGTTTCCATCATGTTTTGGTTTCCATAAGCGTCTTTTAAAACATTTGCTGTATATGTGCTTGTATCTTCTCCTCTTCCACCTATCTTGATTTCTACATTACCACTCCATTCTTTGAAGTTCTTTCCGCTTTGACGTAATGCTTCTTCAAAGTTTGATAAGGTAATGGTATGTGTTACTTCTGCACTTGTTGCTGATGGGCTTGCTGCAGATACTGCTTTTGTAATACTTGGTGCTTCTTCCCCATCTATAAATACTGTAATTGCTGAATTTGATAAGCCTGATGTTACATTACTATTGTATTTAATATTTACACCATTTACAGTTTGTGTTTTATTTGCATTTGCTTTTACGACAATACTTAATGTTTTGTTTGCCGTATTTAGTGAGCTTGAAACTTTTGTCCATTCTGGTTTGTATATTGGGGTTATGGTTCTTCCTGTTGAAACAGCTATTGCTCCTTCTGCTGTGCTTGTATCTCCACTACTTGTTTTAAATGATGTTCTATTTTTGTAAATTGCCTCTGGTGCATAAATGATTGCTCCAGATTTTCCACAGTTTGTTGCAAAATTGCTATTTGTATCTGCTATTTTTGTAAATAATGGTCCTAGGTCTAATGCTGTCATAGCTGATTGTCCACATCCCTCAAACATACTACTCATGTTAGTTGCAGAACTTGTATCAAATTTATCACCTAAGTCTAAACTTGTCATTGTGCCAGCTCCTGCATAATAGAACATTCCAAACATATCTTCTACACTGCTTGTATCAAAATTATCTCCTAGGTCTAAACTTGTCATTGAAGTATTACCTACACTAGAAAACATATTTTGCATTGTAAGGACATTACTTGTATTAAATTTGTCTCCTAAGTCTAAGCTTGTCATTGCTGTATATCCTGTTCTATCAAACATTTGCGCCATGTCTGTTACCTTACTTGTGTCAAAGTTTTCACCTAAATCCAAAGTTGTCATTGCTGAACTTCCTGCTCCTGCAAACATTCCATTCATATTGGTTACATTTACTGTATCAAAATTATTGCCTAAATCTAATGTTGTCATTTTACTAAAGCCTGTATTATAGAACATATGATTCATATCTGTTGCAAGTGTTGTATTGATAGCTTCTAATCCATTGATTACGTTTGTTGCTGTAGAATTTGAATCATATCCTATATGTGCAAATAAATAACTTGAATCTCTATTAGCACACATAAATGCGTCACTTCCAATATATACTTGATATGGTCCTGTTCCTGTATACCATGCCCAAATTGAACCATCTTGTGCTGCTGAAACATCCCATTTATTGTCTCCTGCATCTTCAGTACTTCCTAAGAATGTTACACTTTCTATATTTTGTCTTCTTAAATCTGCATTTCCTAAGAAAGGACTTGTTGGTTCTGTTTCAGTTGTTGCTGGCATTAAGGTTGTATACAATTTGATTTCATAATCATCATTGATATTTCCAGATTGATCTGTCAAAGTACCTGCTGGAAGAACTACATTGACTTGATCTCTATCTGTTGGAACTCCTGTAATACTAATTGTATATTGTGCACCATATTGTCTTGTTGAACTTACTCCATTAACCATGACAGATTCATTTAATGCTGTTTCTGTACTTAGTGATATACTAACTGAACTTGTAATATCTGTTCTTGTTGTTCCTGTATATGCATATACTTTTATTTTATCCACTGCTAGTGAATTGCTTGCATAATAGGTATCTGTTCCATTTACTACGATATTAGCTGTTTTTGACATTAAATCTAATGATCCACCTGATGTTCTTCTCCAAATTGGTTGCACAACATCCACAACTATTTGATCACCTGTTTCGTCTGGAATGCTAACACCTGATGTGATTGTTTTAGCAATATTCTTGTTTCCTGTTCTATCAGCAATTTTATTTGCTGCAACACCTACAGTTACAATACCACTATAATCTAATGTTGTATTTCCTTCTTTTATCTCTAATTCTTCTAAATTAGAAATGGTTAGCACATATCGATATCCTATAACTGTTGAGTCTACTGTTTCTACTTGTCCTGTTGTTTCATTTGTCATTTTTACATTTGTTGCTGTTATTTCTGTTGGCTCTGCAAGTTTTATGGTTACTGGTTCATTTTTTAGATTATATGTATGTTTACCATCAGCCATTTGAATGGTTAAATCATTTAATGTCAATGTTCCACTTGTATAATATTTATCTGTTACGGTAAATGCCATTTGGAATGATTTTCCGTCTGCATCTGTTCCGATTCTATCAATATCTGATGTCAAATATTCATAAGATAAATATGGATTTACAAAGTCTACAAAGTCTCCTGTAATCGTTGCTTTGTTATTTGTGTTGTCAGATTCATCTTTTACTGCATTTTCTGCAATGTCAATTGAAACTGTACCACTCCAATCTTTATATCCATTTGCATTGTTTGCAAGTTGTTCAAAATCTGATAATACTAATTTATATTGCATACCAATTAACTGTTCTGTTCCATTAATAGTTGCATATATTTCACCATTTGCTTTATAGGTAATATTTCCAACTTTTTGATCTGCAGTTCTTGTATTTGCTGTTAGTGATTTTGTTAAATCTGCAGATTCACCATCTACATAAACTTGTATTTCATCAGCTTCTAATGGATCTTCTGTTGAGAAATATTTATCTGTCGCATTAAATATGATGGTTTCTGTCTTAGCTGTTTTATCAATTTGTGATGAAACTTTCATAATCTCAGGTTTTAATGTATCTATCATGCCTAAGTCAATGGTTAGTGCTTCATTTGTATTACTTGATGTATCTATAATTGTTCCAGCTGGTGCAATTATTTTTACATCTCCACTATATTCTCTATAAATTCTTCCATTTTCAATTGCCGTTTTAAATGATTCTTCTGATTCTTCAAAGTTTGACAATGTTAATGTGTATTTTACTCCATTTGCCTCAGCTTCTGATACATTTTCCTCATATGTTTCAGTTTCTGAATCCCATTTGATATATGTTGGTGTACTTAATTCTTTTATCAATTCTGGTGCATTGATTGCCACTCCATCTCCATCTAATACTTGTATTTGGGCTTTTAATTCATCCCCTGCTACAAGCATATTTGAGAAATATTTGTCTGTAGCAATTAAATCCATGGTTGCTTTTGTAACTCCATTTTCAAATACAGTATTGACATTTTGTACTGCCCAAATTGGTTTTACTACATCAACAATTTCTTGTTCTCCTGTTCCATCTGGTTCATCAATTCCTATAGTAATTGTTTTTGCAATATTTGTATTATTTGAAGTATCTGTTGCAATTCCACTTGGAATGGTTATACTCATTGGTCCACTGTAATTATGTCCTCTTCCTTGATCTAGATTTGATATAACTAATCTATATCTTTCCCCAACTTTTGTTGTACTATCTGGATAATAAATGTCTTCTACCTTTTGTAATGTTTTTACAACATTTTCATTTACATCTGATGCATCATTATCTAACATTTTTACTGTAATGTCATCTACTCTACTAGTAATTGTTGTACTATCAAAATATTTATCTGTTATATCAAATTCAACGGTTACTGTTTGATCATCTTGATTAATATCTGTTTCTGAATAGGTATATGTAAATTCTGGTTTGATAACATCTGCAAACATAGCATCTTGTGCAATATCTAAGTTTGTGTTTCCATATGTGTCTGCTAATATACCTTTCGCAAATTGTAATGATACATCACCACTCCACTCTTTATATGGTTTTCCTGCTTGTCTTGTAGCTTCTTCAAAATTTGCTAATGTAATCACATATCTTGTTTCATTAATTGAACTTTCTTCAACAATATTAGATATTAATCCACTAACTGGTTCTTCATCAATATATACTGTTATATCATCAGCTGTTATCATTCCAGTGATATCACTTACATAATTGATATCTATATTGCCAATTGTTTCTACTCTTTGTGCTTTTGCTTCTACAATAATAGTCATTGTTGGGTTTGCTGGATCTGTTACTTTATCTAAACTACTTGATATGACTTCAAGTTCTGGTCTATAGATTGGGTTTATGGTTCCTCTTGTATATGCAATCGTTGTTCCACTTGTATTATTTAATCTAAATGCATTGTTATTTGAGTAAATGGCTTCTGGTGCATAGATAATCGCTCCAGATTTTCCACAATTTGTTGCAAAATTACTGTTTGTTGTTGGAATTTGTGTAAATACTGGTCCTAAATCTAATGCTGTCATGGATGTTTGTCCACAACCATTAAACATATTACTCATATTGGTTACATTTGTTGTATAGAAACTGTCACCTAAATCTAAATCTGTTAATTTTGCATATCCTGTATTTTGGAACATTGCACTCATATTTTGTGCATTTTCTGTATAGAAGTTATCTCCTAAGTTTAATGTTGTCATTGATTGATATCCACAATTTGCAAACATATTTTGCATGTTTGTTACTAAACCTGTGTCAAACATAAATGCTTTTTGGCTACTTGTTGCACTTTCACTCGCATTTAAGTTTAGTGTTGTCATTGATTGATATCCACAATTTGCAAACATATAACTCATATCTTGCACAGAACCTGTATTAAAGTTATCTCCAAATGTTAATGTTGTCATTGCTTTTTCACCACAGCCTTCAAACATATGACTCATATTGGTTACTCTACTTGTCATAAAATTATCGCCTAAATCTAATGTTGTCATTTTTTGAGTTCCACAATGTGCAAACATATAACTCATATTAGATACTCTTCCTGTTTGTAATAAATCAAGATTTGTTATTGTATTGGTTGCTGTGGTATTACTTGCAGATCCAATATAAGAGAATAAATAACTTGAATCTGTATTTGCAAATATTCCACCATTACTTCCAATATATACTTGATATGGTCCTGTTCCTGTATACCATGCCATGATAGATTCATCTTGTACGGCTGATACATCCCATTTTGTTGCATTTGCATTTTCTAAGCTTGATACAAATGTGATACTTTCTATATTTTGTCTTTGGATATTGTGTGGATTTCCTAAGAAGATTCTTGTTGCATCATTTCCTGCTGTTGCAAAACTTTCTCCTGATGCTGACATTAAACAACTATATAATACCATTTGTATTTCTTCACTTGTATTTCCTGATAAATCTTGTAATGTACTATCTGGTATTCTGATTTTTGCTTGTTCTCCATCTACATCAAATCCCGTTACTTTGATAACATATGTTACACCAATTTGTACTTGGGAACTTTGTCCATCAATTGTCCAATTTTCATATATTGGTGTTGAACTTTCTATCGTGATTGTTCTTCCTGATGTTTCATCATTGACAACAACTAATTCTCCATCAATATATAATTCAATATCATCAACTGTTAATGAGCTTTTTGAGAAATATTTATCTGTTCCTCTTAATGTGATTGTTGCCTCTTGATTATTAATATCCACTACTTGACTTTCTACTGTCCATACAGGGCTTACAATATCTAACACTTCTTTATTTCCAGTTTCATCTGGTAAGTCAATTCCCATTGTGATTGTTTTTTGAAGATTTGTATTTGCAGAAGTATCTGATATTTTACCTGGTGCTAATGTAATCGTTACATTACCACTATAGTCTAAGTAATTTCTTCCTGTAGCAATTTCTGCTTGTTCAAGATTTCTGATAGTTAATGTATATGTTTTACCAATTACTTGGTTTGTTACAGATTGTACTGTTCCATTAACTGTTTTATTAAATGGTCCTACTTCTACTTTGTTCACTTCTGATAATCCGAATTCTACTCCTGGAATATCTTTCAAATTAATATAGTTTGTATCAACTGTACCATCTTGCATCATAATTGTTAAATCATTTACTGTTAATGTACTATTTGCATAATATTTATCTGTTACATCAAATACAATTTGCACTTCTGTTTCTCCCTGTGCATTCTCTACTCTGCTTGTTTCTGAAGATTTATATATAATACTTGGATTGATAAAGTCTACTAAATCTCCTACCATTGGTTGGCCTTCACTTGTATTTGTTCCATCTGCTTTTCTACCACCACTTGTATTTCCATATTGGTCTGTTGCAATACCTTCATCGATTTCAATAGATACGGTTCCACTGATTCCTTTGAAGTCATATCCATTTTCTAATCCTGTTGTTTCAAAATCTGATAATACTAATGTGTAACGTCTACCAATTGTTTGATTCATGCCATCAATTGTTGCAGTTAATGTTTCATCTAATTGTAATTCTTTTGTTACAATTGTTGTTTCTTCTCCATCAACAAAAACATGTATATCATCCACATCTAAATCGATTGAACCAAAATATTTGTCTGTTACATCAAATGTAATGGTTTCTGTTGGCTTCTCTGGTATTGGATTTCCAGCTTCTCCTACTGCATATATTTTGCTAGATACTTTTACTGTTTCAGGTTTAACTGTATCTTCATTTTTACCTAGGTTAAATTCTTTAGCTAAGTTTGTATTTCCAGAAGAATCCTCTAATGTATTTTCTGGTATGGTAACGGTTATTGAACCACCTGTTGATTCTCTATATAGTCTTCCGCCTTCTTCTCCATCTTCATATTTTCTTCTTGCTTCTAAAAATTCTTCATATGTTTCTGCTAAACCTTGTGATACGCTATCTGGTATGGTTAATGTATATTTTTGTCCATTTGTTACTGCAATAGGTCCAGTTATATTTACTTGAGATGTTATATTTGAACCTTTTAATGTTACTTGTATTTGGTTCTTTAATTCTTCTGCAGTTAAAGGATATTTAGAAAGGTATTTATCTGTTGCAATTAAATCTGCTGTTGTTTCTGTTAGATTTTCTATTTTCCAAATTGGATCAACTACGTCAACGATAACTTCTGAATCATGTCCATCTCCTGTTGTTGGATCATCAATTCCTATGGTAATGGTTTTTGCTAAACTACTATTGTTTGCGTCATCTGTTACCACTCCTGCTGGGAACGATAATGTCATTGGGCCACTATAATTATGCCCATCTCCACTATCTAATCCTTCAATCACTAATTGATATCTTTCTCCTACTTTGTGGTTATCTGTTCCATATACGATGTCTTCAACTTTTGTTAATGTTTTGGTTATAACTGAATTTGCTGCTGCATCTTCATCTACTTTTACCGTAATGTTATTTGCATTAATGGTTGATTGTTTGAAATATTTATCTGTGACACTGAAATAGATTGTTACAATATTTGTATCAGTGTTGATCTCTGTATCATAGTATTCATAAGTAAATTCTGGTTTGATAAAATCTGCAAACATTTCTGTATCATCTGATTTTTCTAAGCTTGGGTTTCCATAACTATCTACCAATGTATCTTTCATATATTTTAAGGTTACATCTCCAGCCCATTCTAAGAAACTCTTTCCACTTTGTCTTACACTTTCTGCAAAGTTGGTTAATGTCAATGTGCATGTTACCGTTTGTCCTTGTGTTGAATTTGCACCACTAATTGTTTTTGTAATTGTATCATTTGCACTTGCATCTCCATCTACACTTACTTCTACTAATGCAGTTGTTCCATTTACAAATTTATTTGTTACTGTTTTTGTGTAGTTTGCATAATTTGTAGCATCTACAGTTCCTTGTAATGTGATAGTTAATGTTGAATTTGTTGTATTTGCTGTAAAGGTTCCTACATTCCATTCAGGTTGATATTTTGGATTGATGGTTCCTCTTGTAAAGTCTATAGTTGTAGTTGAATTTGCACTTAATTTAAATGCATTTTCATTTTCGTAGATTGCTGAACCTGCATAAATTGTGATTTCATCAGATTTTCCACAATTTTTCATAAAGTTTGTATTTGTATTTGCAATTTTAGTAAATGCTGGTCCTAAGTCTAATGTTGTCATAGATACTTGTCCACAGCCATCAAACATGTTTGACATATTTGTTACTGAAGTTGTATAGAATAATCCTCCTAAATTTAGACTTGTTAATTTTGAAGCACCAAAATTTTGGAACATACTGTCCATATTGGTTACTTTACTTGTGTTAAATTTATCTCCTAAGTCAAAACTTGTCATATTTGAATTTCCACACTCTTTAAACATGCTATTCATATACATTGTTTTACTTGTATTGAATTTATCTCCTAAATCTAGGCTAGTTAAGCTTTCAGTTCCACAATATTGGAACATAAAACTCATATCTAATACATTTGTTGTATCAAAATTATTTCCTAAGTTAAGAGTTGTCATTTCATAATGTCCTGTATTATCAAACATATTTGCCATATTAAATACTTTACTTGTGTTAAATTTACTTCCTAAATCTAAACTTGTTAGTTTTCTAAATCCTGTATTAATGAACATACTTTTCATAGTGGTTACTTTACTTGTATCAAAATTGCTTCCTAAATCTAATGTTGTCATTGCATTATATCCACAATATTGGAACATATAACTCATATCTGTTACAGTACTTGTATCTAGTATTTCTAGATTTTTTATTGTCTCTGTCGCACTACATACATTTGAATATCCTATATAAGAGAATAAACGACTTGAATTTTGATTTGCTAGCATAGCACCTTCACTACCAATATATACTGTATATGGTGCTGAAGTTTGTTTTGTCCATGCTAAAATTGATTCATCTCCTAATGCTGATACATCCCATACTTGTTGTACCCCATCATCTGTTGAACCAGATATACCTGATACAAATTCAACACTTTCTATATTTTGTCTTTGTATACTAGTAGGTCCACCTAAAAATGGACTTGTATCATCACTTTCTGTTGAAGCTGATTTCAAACGACTATATAAAAGAATCTCATTTGCAGCACTCTGGTTTCCTGATTGGTCTTCGATTGCTCCTGCCACAATTTCTAATTTTGCCTCATTTGCATCTAAGTTAATACCTGTAATCGTAATCGTATATTCGGCTCCAATTTGCACATTCGAACTTACCCCATTTACTAATCTAGTTTCTGTGATTGCTGTTGGACTACTAATTGATATAGAACCTGGTGTTGTTGCCACTCCATCTAAATAGAATTTTATATCACTACTTGTCAATGTGCTTTGTTTAAAGTATTTATCTGTTGCTTTTACTTTTACTGTTGCTTTACGATTTGCAAGGTCTAAAGTTACACCATTTTCTACATTTGTCCATACTGGATCAACTACATCAACAATAACGCCTGAACCATCATCTGGGTTGTCTGTATAGTTTTTCTCATCTATACCAACTGTGATTGTTTTTGCATTATTGGTATTTCCTGATTTATCTGTTACCATTCCTCCTGGTACAGATAATGTAACAGGTCCACTGAAGTCTAAGTAACTTTTTCCTGTTGCAATAATGTCTTGTTGTAATTCTGATAATGTTAATGTATATCTACGTCCTACAGTTTTTCCACTTTCTGTTATATTCTCTTCACTTAAACCAATATTAACTGGTGTTTGTTTTAAGTTTGTTCCATCCATTAATATGGTTAAATTATCTAAGCTAATATTTTCTGATGCATAATATTTATCTGTTACATCAAATACAATTTGTGCTGTTTTTTCAGTTTGATTAATATCTGCTGATGAATATTCATATGTAATAACTGGTCTTACAAAGTCGGCAAACATCACATTATCCATCATATGGTCTGCTGTTGCACTGTCTTTTATCTCAACTCGTTGCATTGTTCCTTGTTCATCTGATTGTTCCAACGTTCCATTTCCATAAGCATCTACAAGCATTTCACTTGCAATTTGTAATGCTACATTTCCTGCCCATTCGAAATATGATTTTCCAGATTGTCTTGTCGTTTGTGCAAAATTATCTAAAATAATTTCACATGATACCGTTTCAGCTGGTCCATTGACAACCATTGAAAGTTCTTTTTGGATTGTACTTGCTTCTGCTCCATCAATTCTGACTCTAATTTTTTGGTTTGAGAATACAGAATCTTCTGATAATTCTCCATTTGAGAAATTGTTAGTTACTGTTTTTATAGCATCTGCATAATTTGTTGCATTAACTCTTCCTTCTAGTCTTACAATCAATCTTTGATTTGCTGAATCATAGGTAGAATATGTTTTTGTCCATTCTGGTTTATATTTTGGAATAATGGTTCCTCTTGTATAACTAATTGTTGTTGAAGAATCTGTACTTAATTTAAATGCATTTTTGCTTGAATAGATTGATGAACCTACATAAACCTTCAATGCTCCAGATTTTCCACAGTTTGTTGCAAAACCTGTATTTGTACTCGCAATTTTTGTAAATGCTGGTCCTAAATCTAAGCTTGTCATTGCTGTTTGTCCACATCCATTAAACATATTTGTCATATTGGTTACAGCTGTTGTATAGAATTTTTCTCCTAAATCTAGATTTGTCATTGCTGTATATCCTGTTCTATAAAACATATGTTGCATATATTTTACTTCACTTGTGTCGAATTTTTCTCCTAAATTTATACTTGTCATCTTTGTATATCCTGTATAAGCTAACATATAATTCATATTTGTGACATTACTTGTATTAAATTTGTCTCCCAAATCAAAATTTATCATTGACATATAACCTGTATAATAGAACATATATGCCATATTTGTTACTCTATCTGTAACAAAATTATCTCCTAAATCTAAACTTGTCATTGATTTATATCCTGTTTGATAAAACATATAGCTCATATCGGTTACAAAATTTGTATTTAATAAATTTAGATTTTTAATTACTTGTGTATCTGTGCATGATGTTCCATATCCTATAGCTCTAAATAAGTTAGTTGAATTAGGATTTGCATACATTGGATAATCACTTGCTATATATACTTGATATGGTCCTGTTCCTGTATACCATGCAATGATTGAACCATCTTGTGATGCAGAAACGTCAAAAACTTTTGTTGCTTGTGAGATAACTTTTGATGGAGCTGTTGCTGTACTATTTAAAAATTCTACACTTTGTATATTTTGTCTTTGTAAAGCTGCTCCCGTTGTTGTTGTCATTCCTAAAAATGCACTCGATACTGTGTTTTCTGAACTAGCATCTTTTAACCAATTAAACAATGATATCTTGGTTTCTTCATTTGTATTTGCTGATAAATCGGCTACCGCTCCTTCTTCTATGACTAATTGTATATTCTTGTCTAATTTATCTGCAATTCCTGTAACTGTAATATTTTGTATAACACCATATTGTGCTGTAGCAGAATTTCTTGTTGTATATAATTCTTCTTCTGTACCAAAACTGATATGTATTCCCTGCGCTTCTGTTGCATATTGTCCATCTATCATGACTTTTACTTTATCTTCACTAATAACAGATTCTGGTGTAAAATATTTGTCTGTTGCTTTTAATCTTACTGTAACACTATTAATATTTTCATCATTGATTGTTGAAGATTTTACTTCTATTTTTGGGTCAATGAAATCTGCAAATAAAACATTCTCTTGATTTTGTGTTGCTAAAGTATCTTCCTCAAAAGTCATACTATTACCATCACTAGCTCCTAATGTTAAACTTACATTTCCACTCCATTCATAGAAATCTTTTTCGGCTTGTTTTGAATCCTCTTCAAAATCTTGTAATGTGATGGTTATCTCTTTGGTATATACTCTTGATACACCACCCCACCAGTTTCCGCCACCAGCCACCGCTAGATCCACCACTTGTTGATGTTGCTGGTTCATTTGAAATGGTTATTCTTCCTGCACCTTGCTCTTTAAAATAATCTACTACTGATTCTCCATCTATTTGTATGTCTGTTATCATATCTTCTGTTAAAGTGAAGTCTGATGTGGCAGAACCCATACTGCCCCACCACCAACCAGTTGAACTAGGTGTCCATGTGGCTTTTAAATCTATATTCATTGCACCAGTTGCTTCATCTAGTCTTACTCCTATTAATTCCATTGATGCATCTCCATCTTTGATAGAAAAGTTAATTTCTTGATTTTTTAATAAATCTGTTGCTACATTTCCTTTGTCAAATAAGTCTGTTGCTGCATTAGCATTTAATTTTACTGATAATAATGGATACTTTGTGACCATTCCTCCTATTCCCCATGAAGTACCTGTTTTTAATACTTCTTGTAATCCTTTGATAACAATTGTATAATGATATCCATTTTCAATACGAATTTCTTTTTCTATTTCAATCGTACATGAAGAAAGATCTACTGTTGTATAACTTCCTCCCATCCATCCAGAAGTTGTATAATTTTGACCAGTTAATGTATATTCCCCTGATTCTATTAAATCTGCAAAATTATACCATGAATCTGTAATATCAAAATCTATGACTACTTCTGTATTTATGGCATCTACAAGATATTGTATATTGCTTACTGTTGGAATGTCATCATCTGAATCTGGAAGGATTGCTTCTGTAGTTAATGTTGTTCTAACACTTGTATTTCCTGCATCATCGATTAATGTTTCTGGTGATAAGATAACAGTTATATCTTCTCCTGTATATCCAGATACTTTTAATTGATATGATACGCCTCCTTTACCATCTCCTGATGAAGTTGGTCCTATTATTTGTATATTTGAACTATCGACTACCGCACTTCCAAATTGGACACTTATATTCTCTGTTGATAATGTAGATTCTGCTAATGACATATTATCAGAACCTGTTAAATCTATAACAATTGTATGATATGTTGAATCTGTTGAATCAAATTCAGCATTACTCATTGTCCAAACTGGTGCTGTTACATCTGGTGTAATTGAGAAATTTACTGCATTACTTAAATTGCCTGCACCATCCACTAATGCACCTTGTGCAATTGTCATATCTATTTTTCCACCTAAGTAATTTGGAATCGCAACTGTATATGTTTTTTCTTGTGCTAAATCTTGTGTTAAAGTTACTGTTGGTGTAACTGTTGTTCCATCTACTTTTACTTGTAATTTACCTGCCAAGTTTGCTGTTGTTATAGAAGTATCATCTGTACCATGAACAGTTAATGTATATGTATTTGTTGCTTTATCATAAGTACCTGTTTCTTCTACTGTTACAACTGGTTTAATAACATCTGTAAATGTATATGATTTTGAATCACTAATTTTTCCACTATTATCTTTCAAGGCACCTGTACTAATTGAAACTTCTACTATTCCACCAGTATAGTTATTAATGGTTATTGGGAATGTTTTTGTAAGCTGGTCTGTACTTATTGTTGGTGTTCCTAATGTAACATTTGCATAATCTATTTCTTGCCCACCAACATTAATTAATAAATTACCACCTGCTGTTAATGTTGATTGTGTATCATTTAATGAAGTTTCATCTTTACCTACTACTTGAATTGTTAAAGTTTTATTATTTTCATTATAATTTACTGTTGCTGTATCTTGCCAATATGGATTTGCCATATCTAATGCTGGTAAAGCAAGTGTTGCTGCATTATTGCCATTTCCATCTGCATCTTTTATTGCGCCTGCATCAATTGCCACATTAACAATTCCTGATGGGTAATTTTGAATCGTTACTTGATATATGATTTGTGTTGTTGTAACTTCTTTAATTGATATTGTTGGAACTTGGATTGTTCCACCTGCACATGTGATTGTAACATTTTTTCCATTTCCACTCGTTGCTAAGCTTGATGTTGTACTATTGATTGACATATTGTCTGTTGCCAAGATTTCAAATGTATATGTTTTATCTGCTGATGAATATTCAGGATTTTGTACTGAAATAGTTGGTTTAATAACATCCTTTTCTGGAAGTGTTATCGTTTCTGCTTGACTTTTGTTGTTTCCTGCATCTATTAATGCTCCTTCAGAAATATTGATAGTAACAACCCCACCTGGATAATTATTCACTGTTAATCTATATCTAACTTCTGTAGAAGATGTTGATAATTTCGTTACAGTTGGTGTCACTGTTGTACTTCCACATGTTACAGTTACATTTTTACCTGTTCCACTGGTTACCAATGTTGATAATGCTGTATTTAATTCTTTTTCATCTCTTCCTACCAATTCTACTGAATATGCTTTACTATCTGCATCAAACTCTACATTTTCATATGACCATGTTGGTGCTGTAACATCTGGTGTAATGGTATATGTCTTTTGTAGACTGACATTTCCATCTGAATCTACTAATGCGCCTTTATTAATCGTAATAACTACATTTCCTCCAGTATAATTTGGTATGGTGATTGGAAATGTCTTTGTATTTCCACTTGTTGAAGCAGAACCAAATGTAATATTACTTTGTGTTGTACCTCCTACAGTGATACTTACATTTGATGAATTGATGACTGATTTTGTAGCATCTAACTTATTTTCATCAGAACCCACTAAACTAAACGAATATTGTTTTGTTGCTTGATTATATGATGTATTACTTACATTATCAGCCCATACTGGTCTTGTTACATCTTTAAATAATGTGTATGATTTTGCATCACTCTTATTTCCTGTTGTATCTACTAAAGCCCCTTTACTGATTGTGATGACTACATTTCCTCCTCTAAAATTTCTAACTGTGATTGGAAATGTTTTTGTTCTTCCATTTGCTAATGTTGCACTTCCGATAGTTATATCACTTGAACTTACAAGTACACCATCAGTTGTTATGGTTAATTTTCCATCTAATAGTGATTGGGCATCATTTAATCCTGTTTCGTCAGAACCGATTAAACTAAATGTAAATGTTCCAAATTCATCTGTATCATTTGCTAAGGTATATGTTCCTCCACTAATACTTGCATTCCATACTGGTTTTGTGGCATCAACTGTACCAAATGTATACACTTTTTGTGCACTTGTATTTCCTGATGCATCTACTAATGCCCCTGCATTGATAGTTAATGATACTGCTCCTCCTGTATGATTATTCCATGTTAATGTATATGTCTCACTGGTTGTTGATGATGCTGTTGTTGTAATTGTTGGTGTTACTTTTGTTCCACCTACAGTCAAATTTATATTTGATGTTGTCAATTGTGAGGCAACATTATCTAATTTATCATTATCTGTACCTGTTACTGTTATTGTATATGATTGGTCTTCTGGATTATATACACCTTGTGCTTCTTGCCATTCTGGTGGTGTAATATCTGCTAAAAATGAATATTCTTTTGCTGCACTTTTATTTCCAGATGTATCTTCTAGTGCTCCTGCATTAATTGATACTTTTACAGTTCCGCCTGGATAGTTATTTAAGGTAATTGGGAATTTTTTCGTTTTTCCTCCTGTAAATGTCGCATTTCCAATTGTCCAATCAGTAAATTGATTACCATCTATAGTAATGGTTACATTTGATGTACTTAACACTGACTCTGCATTATTTAATCCTACTTCATCTGAACCTGTCAATGTAAATGAATACTGCTTATTTGATGGATTATATGATGCACTACTAATACTATCATCCCATACTGGTGCTGTTGCATCTATTGTAAATGTATATTGCTTTGCAAGACTCTTATTTCCTGCTGTATCTACTAATGCCCCTGCATTAATTTTTACGATTACCGTTCCACCCGTAAAATTATTAATGGTTACTGGGAAGGTTTTTGCTGTATCATTTAAAGTTCCATTTCCAACTGTAAAGCTTGCATTTACTCCATTTACAGTTATTGTCATATTTGAGGTATTTAATACAGAAGATGTATTATTTAGCCCCACATCATCAGAACCTCTTACATTAAATGAATACGTTTTTGCTGACTGATTATATGCTCCATTACTGATATTCGCATCCCATGTTGGTGCTACTCCATCGACTTGAAATTCATATATTTTTTGTGTACTTGTATTTCCTGATGTATCTTTTAGTGCTCCTGCACTGATGGTTATTCTAATATTTCCCCCTGGGAAGTTATTAATGGTTAATGGGAATGTTTTTGTCTTGTTATCTGAGCTAGTTGTTACTGTGCCAAATGATAAGTTTGTTAGTCTTACCCCATCTGCTGTGACTGTTACATTTGATGAACTTAATGTACTTGCCGCTAATGCTGTATCATCTGTTCCTTGGAAGTTTAATGTATATGTTTTTGCATCTGCGTTATATGTGCCATTTAATATATTATTTGCCCATGTTGGCGCAGATCCATCTGTTGAAAATTCATATACTTTTGCAATACTTGTATTTCCCGCTCTATCTTGTAATGCTCCAGCACTGATTGTTATTTTTACATTTCCACCTGTAAAGTTAGTTAATGTAATTGGGAATGTTTTTCTATTTCCACTTACTGTAGCAGTCCCTATTGTATAATTTGTTGTTGTAGTTCCATTAATTGTGATTGTAATATTAGATGATTTTGTTAATGCTGATGCAGTCGTGTTTAGTGATGTTTCATCAGAACCTACTAAGTTAAATTTATATGTTTTAGCTGATGATGAGAATGTCGCATTACTTATGTCGTCTGCCCATACTGGTGCAGTTGTATCTGGTGTAATTGTATATGTTTTTGCAACACTTGTATTTCCTGATGTATCTACTAATGCTCCCGCATTAATTGATATCGTTATTGTTCCTCCTGTATAGTTTTTGATTCCTAATTGAAATGTTTTTGTCTTACCATCTGTGCTTAATGATGAACCAAATGTTAAATTACTTGCACTTACTTCTATCCCATTTACTCTGACGGTTATATTTGATGCACTTAGTTCTGATTTTTCACCATCTAATGCTATATCATCTGTTCCTATTACATTAAATGCATATGTTTGGTTTGATTGATTATATGTTCCTCCACTGGTGCTAGCATTCCATGTTGGTGCTGTGTTGTCTGTTTTATATGGATTAAGCGTTCCTCTATCATACGCAATTGTTTTTGTTGATGTTTCACTTAATTTAAATGCATGTTCGTTTTCATAGATTTCTTCACTACAATAGATCTTACATCCTGACGCACCTGTTTGATTGGTTATAAATTCTGCTCCTCCAACAACCGTTCGAACTATGTTCTTAAATGCTTTTCCTAAATGTAATTCTGTCATTGACATGTATCCTGTGTTCGAAAACATGCTTACCATATCAGACACTTTACTTGTATTAAATTTATCTCCTAAATTCAGACTTGTCATCGCTGTATAACCCGTAGACATAAACATATAACCCATATCTGTTACATTACTTGTGTCAAATTTATCTCCTAAATCCAGACTTGTCATTGCATTTCTTCCAGTACCGCTGAACATAAAAGTCATATTGGTTACTCTACTTGTATCAAACTTATCTCCTAAATCTAAGCTTGTCATTGCTGTATATCCTGTGTCATTGAACATATAGCTCATATCTGTTACATTACTTGTATCAAAATTATCTCCTAAATCTAAACTGGTCATAGATCCATAGCCTGTCAATCTAAACATGTTTGACATATTTGTTACATTACTTGTATTTAATAAATTTATATTCGTTATCGTCTCTGTTTCAGAATTAAACATATCATATCCTATAGCACAAAAAAGATATTCAGAATCAGGATTTGCATAAATGCTGCTATTACTTCCTATATATACTGTTCTTGGACTAGTTCCATTATACCAAGCCATTATTGATTCATCTTGTGCTTCTGAAACATCCCAAGCTGTAGATGAATTTATTCCAGATAAGTTTGAAACAAAGGTTATATTACCTATATCACCTCTTTCTATCGATTTATTTCCTAAAAAAGGAGAAGCAGCAAAACCTGAATCTAGAGTCGTACCTGAACAATCATCCTCAGAACTTACTAATGTATTATAAGTCGTTGCTAATAGCATGATTCCTGAATCTTCTGATTCACTTTCTGCTGATAACCCAAATGTTCTCATAAGTCTTTGAATACCTGATGTTTTAGGTTCTAATTGTACTTTTACTTGATATGCATCTGTTGGTATTCCTGTAATTTCTACTGTGTATTGTACTCCATCTGTTAATGTCTTTTTTTCCGTGATTTCTTTTCTAATTTCACTTTCTGTTTGTTCTCCATTAACGATTAGAGTAACCCAATCTTCTTTTAATCCATCACTTGGTCCTTTTAAAGTAACTGTCATTTTTCCTTCTAGGATTTCTGGATTTGATTCAATAACTTCCCATTCTGAATTTTCGATTTCATTTGGTGCAACTGTTACCTCTTGCTCTTGTCCATCAGTAGCACCTTCTCCTTCTATTTCGTTGTTAGCAGTTGGTTGTTCTGGTTGTGGTTCTGTTGCCACTATATATCTTACTGGTTGATTATTTTTTTGGAAAGTTGCATCTACATATTCTTCCAAAGTTGTATTTTCTAATACAACAATTTGATTATCTTCTTGTAAACCGTATACTGTGGCAATTGTATTTGCTTCTGTATTTTTAGTCTTGATTACCAATTGCTCATTATAGATACTTGGATCATATTCTATTTTTTCTTCTTCTACTGTATTTTCTGAAGTTATATTTTCTGTTGTGCTATTTGTTTCATTTTCTGAAACTATATTTTCTAGATTTGTATTTTCTGAACTTACCTCCTCTGTTGTTGCACTTTCTGGTGTTACAATTTCTTCTGATATAACATTACCATTTGCATCTATTGTTCTTCTAAGTGTTTGATATACTGATACTTCATATGCTTTTTGTATCGTTTGTGTATCAGTTGGTAAAGTAATTTCTGGTATTGTTGATAAATCAATTTCTTCAATGTCTACTTGTGCATCTAGTGGCATATAGCCTGTTACAATTACTGTATCGTCTAATTCTGGCTCTTCTGCCGTTTCATCTGTCATTGTTTCGTTTGTTTGTGTATCATTGTTTGCTTCTTCTGCTATTACATTTTCTTCGATTTCTTTTTCATCTAGCAATTCTTTGTTGTATAATGTTACGATTTGACCATCTTCTGTTGTGATTTCTTTTTTGTCATAATCTGTTTGTAATTGTATTTTTTGATCAGCCACTTCTGTCTCAGTTAATGTAAGTGTTTTATCCGCATTTTCGTCATTCATCAAAACTTCTGCACCATCAGATGTATAATATTTAGTTACTATTTTTCCATTTACTGCTGTTGGTAAATCAAGTAGATAGTTTCCATCTTGTGTTTCAGTTACATCTACAATGATTGTTTGCATTCCTAATGCTTCACTTTTATCTGAAACTTCTAACTCGATTTGTATCACATTTTCCGCTCGTGATCTTCTTACATTGGTATATACTCCTACCATGATGATGATTGCCATTAATAATATACATATGTTTCTTATTTTTTTGATGATTAACTTATTTTTTAACATGTTTCTCCTCCGTTTTTTTCTTGTATATTTTTTTATGTTTTTTTGATAATTTTATATATAATTTTTCTATATTTTTTGCCTAGTTTTTCTGCTTATATTTATATCATAATATGCGGTTTTTTTCAACAATTTTCGAGGTTTTTTTCAAATTTCTTTGCACCCTAAAAAGCGCTATTTTAAGCGCTTTTCACAATTCTTGTTTAAAAATATTTTTATGCCTATTTTTTATGTTTTTTTGCTGTATTTTTCCACATTTTTTGCACATATTTTTCCACAGTTGTTTTCATCTAAATTCCGTGGTTTTTGTCAAATTCATTCCGTGATTTTCAGTATTTTTGTTTCGTAATTTTTTCTTTGATTCCATAAGTTTAATAATTTTATTTTATGTGTTCTTTTCATATTATGCATAAAAACTCGACTTTTAGTCGAGTTTCTGTTTTAAAATTCCTGAACTTTATTCTTTTTGTGAAGCATTGGTAAACTTTTATATATAATTTTAAAGCATGAAAATTTTTCTAATTCATTATCTTCAAGGCAGTCTAAATAAATGTCTAACTCTTCCAAGTTCTTACATGCTGATATAACTGCTGGATGTAAATTGGTTTCAAACATTAATTCAATACCTAAAAGAATAGCACTTCTTCTAGATTTGCCTTCTTTTTTATACATTAAGTTATAGCCTTCTCTAAATCTTGCTCTTATAGCATTTTTATATTTATCTAATGGACATATATATTTTTCCTCAATTAAATCAGAAATTTTGGTACCTTTATTTTGTAAAACCTCATTTTTGATTTCTTCTTTAGAATATGGTAAATACACTTTGCCATCTTCTTCAGAAATGACTAATGTATGATTATCTTCTAATGTGTTTTCAATAACTTTTTCTTCGTCTATGACGAAAACAAGTCCATCTTCATTTGCAATAATTTCTGTTAAATTTGTAAGTCTAAAATTAACAACATTATCTTTTCTTTCAAGATTATCAATTACATAATTGATTTTAAAATCTTGATTTGTAATAATTTCATAATCTTGATTTTCCTTTTTTAACAACAAATAAACATTACCACTAATGATTCTTAATTCATTATCTCTAACAATAATATAAGATGCTCCACTATTTTTTGTGTATATGTTATATTCTGTTTTTTGCATCTCAATTCTGTATTGATTTTCATCTAAGAATACATCTGTAACACCATCTTTTGCATTTATTTTTATGCCTTCATCTATATTTCCTGATTCTTCTACTTTCTTAGTTCTTCTTTTCCTTGTTTTAGTTTCTTTTTTTAGAATATCTGCAAAAATACCTGTATCTTTTTCTTCTTTTTGTTTTATATTTTTTCTTCTTCTAGTTGTTCTGTCTTGAAATTCATCATTTTCGTTTAATTCTTCTATACTTAATTCTGTATCTGATCCCTTTTCACGTCTTGTCTCCGCAAGTTCATTTATAAATTTTTGACCCTGTTCTATTTTTTGTCTCATTAAATCTATGCTAGCAATCATTTCATTTTTTCTAGCATCATCAAATTCAAAGTTTTTTTCTTCTTTTTTCTTTCTTCCTCTTTTACTTTTTGGTGGGTTTTTGACTATATTTTCTTGTTCTTCTGTTGTTCCAAAGTCAAATTTATAGATATCATCTTCTGAACCTTTTTGCTTTCTTTTTCTTGTTTGAACTTCTTTGGTATCTTCTAATATTTTCCTTGCCATTTTACCCTCCAATCTTTCGTATATTTATCTTTTCATCCTTATATCGTCATTACTGATATAACTCGCATATGTCATAAAGCTTGTATTTACTTACAAGTTTTATGACATACACTTTATTTCATTATTCACCATCTAATTCATGTGAACCTTCCTCAGATCCTTTTACTAATCCTATATTAACTTTAATACCTCCACCATGTGAAGCATAGTTAATACAATCAACATCTTGTCCTTCTAGCCATAAATATATTCTAATTCTACAAATTGCATTTGGTGCAATTCCAAAAGTTGTTGAACCATCAGTTGTACTTACTAAGTTCTGAACACCTTCAGCAATTGAATAATCTTCTGTTGATGTTTTAGTTGTTTGTAATACATTTTGTTTTGCTAGATATGATTCTGTTCCATCCCATTTATATATATCTGCAATTGTTTGTCCTATTGAAGTAGATTTTAATGCATAAGTATCCATTTGAGTTGTTGCATTAAAACTTGCACCTGCTCCTGTAATTTTATTATTATTTTGCACAATATAGTCTACGTGGTCATTAGAATTTGGTTCCCATATTGCAACATCTGTAATATATGATGTTCCAGCTCCAACTCCAATTCCTGCTGTTTCTTTTAGTATAGTTGCTTGGTCTGCCATAACATCTGATGTTCCATTATATTTTGCAAAAGCAACTCTTGCCGTGTTTTGTAATCCAGTTGAACTCTTATCTGTTTCCATAATTTCTAATGATGAATCATAGTTCAATTGCAATACATCATCTAGTTCATCTTGTTTTGATGAATTTTTCAAAAACACATCAAAAGCAAAATATCCTGGGAATGTATCACTATCTGGGTTTGATTCTGTTTCAACCATTGCCTTAATATCACTCAATTGTATAGAATTCGTAATTTTTCCTCTTAACATTTGTAAATCTTTTTGTTGACCAGATACTTGTCCTAGTGTAGATACTGGTAGCATTTCTGAAGGTTTAAGGTTCTTATTTCCTGCATAAGCATCATCTATAATGTCTAATTGTCCCTCTTCTTCACCTAATACCAAACCATTTGACCAGTTTTGAGCATCAAGTGAAATTTCCAAACCTTCTGCAACTTCTACAGTACCATTTAAGTTTGTAATTGATACATTTCTTTGTGTTGAGAACCATGCATAAGTTGATATAATAAATATTACTAAAGCTAATAATATGATAAAAAACATTGCATTCATTTCTGATTTTTTCTTATTTTTCTTACTTCTCCCCATTGTTTCTCCTTTACAACATTCACTATTATTATTATTAATTTTACTTTATTTTACTATCTAAAATTTCCATTGTCAACAATTTTTGGTTATAATTATTTTACGTTTTTATTACATTTTTGTTACATTTTGTAAAATTATTTTGAATGTCTATTTTCTCTTTTGAAGTGTCATTTTTCTTTTTTATTTTGTTTTTATTTTTGTTTCCATTTTTCAATTTTTTTAGCTTTTCTCTGTTTCTTTTAGTTCTTTTTTTGTTGCACTTACTTTTTCTCCTTTGGCTATTTTTTTCTCTTCTTTTCCTATTTTGTGACTATCTAATAAATTAACGAAAAGCTCGAGTTCTATGCTTAAAAATGCAATATATGGTATATGTTCTTCTAAAACATATTCTCTGATAGTTTTTTCTGAAACCATATCAACTCTTGTTCTTTCTTCATAGGTTGTATCATTTGTCATGATGATATAGAACACAAATATGATAGCAATCATGATTAATAATTTGTTGCTCTTCTTATGTTTGATTTGCAATAAGAATGTTATAATTGATGCAATTAATATGATACTCGCTATTAGATTTAATATTCTTGCATCACATTTTATCCAAAATCCAGGGTTTCTTATATTCCATAGATATGATAAATATATCCATACAAATACATTCACAAGCATGCATATATTTAATATCTTATAATTTCTTTTTAGCAGATTTTCTATTAACATGACAAGTGGTAGTATTAGTATGGATATATTTACGATTATAATCAATATTTCTGTTATGTTCATTATTTTTCCTCCTTCTTTTCTTTTGTTTATAGTTTTCGTATTTCTTGTGACTGCATATTTAAAATCCGTGTAACTATTGGTATTACTATGATCTGTAATTATTCTTATTTCCTATGTAATACTATACTATAAAGCAGATTAAATAACAAGTGAATTTTTAAAATTAAATAATTTTTTTGAAAGTAAATTTTTTTAAGATAAACAATAAAAAATACTCCCTTTTCATAGGAGTATTTTTTGGTAGCGAAGATGTGATTCGAACACATGACCCTTCGGGTATGAACCGAATGCTCTAGCCAACTGAGCTACTTCGCCATATTTCTTTATTTTTTTGCTAGCAAGTAATATTATACTGGTAGTTTTGCCTTTTGTCAAGTAAAAAATACAAGAATTTTAAAATTCTTGCATTTTATAACTCTTGTTCATATCCTTCACTTGTTTTTCCTTGTGATTTTCTTCCTGCTTGCCTGCTAGTTTGTCTTGTTGGATTTTGTACTTTGGCTTTATATTGTTCTGTTTTGCCTTTATCTTTATCTTTATCTTTACCTTTTACTTTTCCTAGTTCTTTATCTTCTTTTTGTTTAGATTTTGTTTGCCTAGAATAGTCAAACATGCTTTCCAAATCTCTCCTGTATCCTGATTCTTGTTTTTCTACTTTAGAAGCTTGTAATTTTACAAGATTCTCAGTTTGTGTTTCTCCAACGATTTGAGGTCCAATTAACTCTGCCAATTCTCTCCCAATGCTACTGAAAAATTCTTTTATATTCATATATCTTTTTTCTACACTTACATTTTTCATATTATTCACTTAGAATATTCTAAGTTTTTTCACCTCTTTTATTAAAAATAACCTTACAATTAATATTATAACATAAAAAAGCCTATTTATCAAGGCTTTTTTATCTATTTTTCATTTTCCGCATTTTTTCATTATTCTTTTATTAAAACAGCTTTAATTCTTCTGATTCCTGAAGAACTTGATTCCTCTTTTTTGATTTTAAATCTTCCCATATCTCCTGTATGTGTCACATGAGGTCCTCCACAAATCTCTTTGCTAAAATCACCAATGGTATATACCTTTACTTTGTCTCCATATTTATCTGTAAATAAACCAATAGCTCCTGATTTTTTAGCATCTTCATAACTCATTTCTTCACAAGTAACTTGTAAATCTCTTTGAATTTGCTCATTTACTAAATCTTCTACTTTTTGAATTTCTTCTTTTGTCATTTTTTGTGGATGTGTAAAGTCAAAACGTAATCTTTCCTCTGTGATATTAGAACCACTTTGTTTAACATGGTCTCCCAAGACAGTTCTTAATGCTTGATGCAATAAGTGAGTAGCAGTATGATATGCGATTGTTTTTTCATTTTGGTCAGCAAGTCCACCTTTAAATTTTTGTGTACTTCCTTGTCTTGATTTTTCTTGATGTTCCTTAAATAATTCTTCAAATCCTTTTAAATCTACTGTCATATCATTTTCATCTGCTAATTCTTTTGTTACTTCTGGTGGAAATCCATAAGTATCATATAATCTAAATACAACTTTTGCATCAATTTCACTTTTTCCATTTTCTTTTGCTTTTTGCATTTCTTTTTGGAATTCTCTTTCTCCATGTGTTAATGTTTTTACAAATTTATCTTTTTCTTCATTGATAACATTTTTAATTATTTCTCTATTTTGCTCTAGCTCTGGATACATTTCTTTTAAATTATTTACATTGATATCTATTAAGTTAGATAATTCAGATAAATCAATTTGTAATTTGTTCATATGTCTTATCATTCTACGAATTAATCTTCTTAAAACATATCCTCTATCAATATTGCTTGGTCTTCCACCATCTGCAATAATCATCATACTTGAACGTAAATGTTCTGCAATAATTCTTCTACTTTCTATATTATCTACTTTTTGTAGTTCTTGTATTTTTTCCATAACTGGTAAGAATAATTCTGTATCAAATGGTGTTTCTTTTCCTTGTAATAACATCGTCATTCTCTCTAATCCTAAGCCAGTATCGACATTTTGTTGTTTTAATTTAGAATATCCATTTTTATCTTTGTAATATTCCATAAATACATTGTTCCAAATTTCTACATATTTACCACAATCACATGAAGGTTGGCAATCTGGTCCACATGCTGGTTTTCCTGTGTCATAGAACATTTCTGTATCTGGTCCACATGGTCCTTCCTCTCCTGCTATCCACCAGTTGTCATCTTTTCCATAAAAATAAATATGACCATCTAATATACCAGCATCTTTCCATACTTTTGCTGAAACTTCATCTCTTGGGCAATCTTCATCTCCTGCAAAACAAGTAACTGATAATTTCTCTACTGGTATTTGTAGCTCTTTCGTCAAAAACTCAAAACTCATTTTTATAGACTCTTCTTTAAAATAATCACCTAAAGACCAATTTCCAAGCATTTCAAAATAGGTTAAATGTCTATTATCTCCTACCTCATCAATATCATTGGTTCTAACGCATTTTTGGTAATCTGTTAATCTTGTTCCCTCTGGGTGTTTTTCTCCTAATAAATATGGTACTAATGGTTGCATACCAGCAGTTGTAAACAAAACAGATGGATCATTTTCTGGTATTAATGAAGCTGATGGAATAACAGCATGTCCATGTTTTTTAAAAAATTCTAAATATTTGTTTCTAATCTCAATTGCTTTCATTTAAAAATCTTCCCTTCTTTTTGTCCTTTTGTCCTTTTGGCACTGTTCTGCCCTTTTGGGACCGTTTCTGTTTGGGCCATTTTTATGTTAATTCATAAATTTTCCCATTAGGACTGTTTCTTTTTTTATATTTTATATTACGATAGTAGCATTATACTGTATTTAGAGAAAAAAATCAAGGGATTTTGGGGACGGACTCATTTTTTCCTTTTTGAATTTAGGGACATATCAAATCATTTAGAGTTCATTTATATATATAATTCACTTTAGAGAAATTTTCAAAACTCTTGATTTTTTATGTAAAGTATAGTATTATTTATAATGGTAACTTGGTGTAAGAAAATCATGAGACATGAAAGGAGATAACTTTATGTCACCAGAAAAAATCAAAGCAAGAGAAAAAGAGCTGAACGAAAAATGTATCAAATGTCGGAGGCAAAGCCCGACACCGCCATCGTTCGAGCGATGTAACTATTACTGCACGATAGGTGCACAGTTGCACAAGCTTGATTTTGAGAAGAAGGACGGCTGGGGCGATCACAAACACTGGAAAAAATGATTTTAGCTGTGAGGGACAGAATGTCCCTCCGGTTTTTTTATTGAATAGGAAAAATTGCTATGCAATTTTTCGCGTCAACAAATCTTGGGTCCATTGGGACCGGATCCGTTTGGACCCGTTTCACAATTCTACTAAAATTAAATCCTCTCCTATACATTTTACATTTTTCCATGGAATTGATATTTCATTATTGGTTTTAAAAATATTCATTAATTTATTTCCAGAGCCTGGGACAATGATATGTGTTATTGTTCTTTGATAGATACCTTTCATTATCTATAATATATTCTTGTTTTTCTTTATTATTTA
>CALXXJ010000002.1 GCA_944392665.1 uncultured Clostridia bacterium
TGTTGACAAAGTTATTTTACTACATTTTTTATATAAAAACAATATATACAATAAAATTTTTTAAAATGCTTATTTTTCTTTATTTCCATTCTATTTTTATATCCATTTTATTAATTTTTTTGACTATATTAATGTATATCACTATATCTGCTTTCTTATCTTTAATATTTCATTCTTATTTATTTCAATTTCATCTTCTGCTTTTTTTATAGATATTTTTAATTGGTCTATTTGATATTCATACAAATTATATAATTTTTCTTTATCTTTTTCAGTAATTTCTTCTTCTGAAATCAATCTTTTCTCATATGCTTTTTGTAATTTCAAAATTCTTTGTTTCTCCTCATCTTCTTTAACTACAATTCTATCTATAAACTTCTCCTTACTATTGTACATTATATTCTCCTCGCTCATTCTATACTTATTCCTTTTTGTTTATCTAGTTCTAATTGATATTGCTCTCTTAGTTTCTTTGATTTGTTTTTCTTTTCTTCTACTTGTTGCAATTTTTCTTCCAATGCTCTCTTTTGTGTTTCCAATTCCTCCAATCTAGTAGATTGATATATTCCAAGCTCAATAAATTTTTTTCTTTCTTCTGATGTGAGTTTTATTGAATTCTTTGAACCTGTATTTCTTATGCCTTGTCTTAACCTCATAATAATTCCACCTATTTTCATATTTCTATTCAAATGATTCTCTTGAATTATTTTCTCTATATCAATGCCTTCTTGTTCTATATCTTCCAATGTATTTGTTGTTGTAGTTATGTCCTCTATTCTAACACCATTTTGTTTTAAAGTTGTAAAAATTTCTAGATATTGTTGTGCTGATGTCTTTCTTTTATCCATAATTCCTAGTGCTATAAATTCTTCTTTTAATTCACTTACATCAATACCATTCTTTTTTCCTTCTATTCCAGCTATAATTCTATACCTTAAGTCACCTATTTTTATTTCTTTATTTAAATCATTTTCCTCAATTATTTGTTGTATATCAATACCTTCTTGCGCTATATCTTCTAATCTGTCAGCATATCTTATGTTAGAAAAGTCTATCTTATTTTCTTTTAATATTCTAAATATTTTTAGGTATTCTTGTGCTTTTGTTTCTCTATCATCCATGATTCCTAGTTTAATGAATTCTTTCTTTTGTTCTTCTGTCATTTTAAATTGTGGTTTTTCTCCTTCAATTGACCTTCTTATTCCTACTTTTATTTGCCCAATTCGCAATTCTCCATCCAAGTTATGATCTTCTATTACTTTTTGTATATCTATTCCTTCTTGTTTTATATCTTTTAATCTACTTTCCCCATGATTACTTATCTGAGCAATTTTTACGCCATTATTTTTTAGAATTGTAAATAATTCTATATATTCTTCTGCTTTTGTAACTCTATCTAAAATTCCTAGTTCTATCACTTTCTGTTTTTCTTCTTCTGTCATTAATGTTCCATTCTTCTTTCCTGCTATCCCTCTTCTTAAATTTCCTATTATATTTCCTATGTACAGATTTTCATCCAAATTATATTCTTGTATGATATTTTGAATATCCACTTCGCTTTGTGTAATATCCTTTAATTTATCTTTTGTTTTTATTCGTCTAATATCTATTCCTTCATCAGCTAATAATGAAAGTAATTCTATATGCTCTTGTGCTTTTGTCTTTTCTTCATCAAATAAACCTAAACTAAAAAATGCTTCTTTTTGCTTTTCTGTCATTTTTAATGGATGACTAGTTGTTCCTTTTAATGTTGCTTTTATTCTATATAACATACTACCTATTTTTGTTTCGCCATCAAGTTCATTTAAGTCTATAATTTCCTGTATATTTATATCTTCTTGGTTAATATCACTTAGCTTTCGTACTGTTGACCTTATTTTTCCTAAATCAACTCCGCATTCTTTTAAAATCGTAAGTAATTTTAAATTTTCATCTATTATAGATTTTTCTTCTCTAATAATACCTAATTTTTCAAATGCTTGCATCTCTTTATCTGTCATTTGCAATGATTTTAACTTTATTCTTCTCATTGCATCCACAATTTTTATTTCTCCATCTAATTTATTCTCTTTTATTATCTTATCTATATCAATTCCATCTTGTTCATATTGTTTCAATGGTGAATATCTATCCATCATTCTTAGTTGTTCTAAATCAACCCCATTTGCTTTTAATATAGTAAATATTTCAATATATTCTTGTGCCCTTGATTTTTCAGTTGGAAATATTCCAATTTTTATAAATTCTTCTTTTTCTTCTTCTGTCATTCCAAATTTTCGTGATCCTTTTTTCATTGCTTTGATGATTTTAGACTTTTGCTGTTTAGGTTTTATTCTTCCATCTATTGAATTTGCTTCTATAATTTTTTTTACATCTATACCTTCTTGAGTATAATCTTCTAGTGTTTGATTCCATTGCATCTTATCAATATCTATTCCACTTTCTTGAAGTACTGTAAATATTCTTAAATATTCATGTACTCTAATTCTTTGAACAGTTTTATCTGGATTAATTCCTAGATTTAAAAATTCCTCTTTTTCTTCTTCTGTCATTCTCAATCCAGAAGGATTGGATTTCATTCCCAATTTTATTTTTGAAATAATGTCTCCAATTCTCATAGATGAATCTAAATTATTTTTTTTAATGATTTCCTCTATATTAACGCCTTCTTGATTAATTGTTCCTATGGTATCATATACACTTATTTTATCAATCTCCACACCATTTTGTTTTAAAATTTGTAAAACCTCTATACGCTCCCTTGCTAATGACAATTTTTCCATGATACCAAGCTTTAAAAATTCTTCTTTTTCTTCTTTTGTCATTTTTAATCCATTTTCTTTACCTTCTATTCCACGTTCAATATATTGTTTAGCCAATCCAATATGCATATTTCCCTCTAAATAATTCTCATCTATTATTTTCTGGATATCAATTCCTGGCTGTATAATTTCTGCTATAGTTTGTAAACGTTTAATCTTTCTTATATCTATTCCATTTTGTTTTAACACTGAAAATATTCTTAAATATTCTTGTGCTTTTGTTGGTTTTAGCATTCCTTGAGTTTCATTTAATAAATCTAATAATTCTTTTATCTCTCCTGTTATTTTAAAAGTATCTATTTCCATTTCTTCATGTTCTATATTTTTTTTGCCCTTAGATTCATTTTTCCTTGTTCTGTTAATATGCTCTCTATCATTCACTTCTCTATCAAGATTATATTTCAAATAATTGTTTGCAATATCATATACAGTTACAATCTCTTGTTTATTTTCTCTTGTTGACAATGCTCTTCCTAGTTGCTGTAAATAAATCAACCTAGATTCTGTTTTTCTAAGCATAATTACTCCTGATACACCTTCAATATGAACACCTTCATTTATCATATTAACAGTAAATAATAATTTTATATGATTTGAATTTGATCTTTCAAATTTTCTAATTTCTCCATCCTCTATAATATTTCCTTCACTATCTATCTTTCCGTGATTATGTTTTTCCCCATAATTTGCATGTATCTTATATATTTCTGGTTGTGAATCAATATTTTTAAACCATTCTTTTGCTTCTTCTGCCATTTGTTCTAAATGTTGCTGGTCTTTACAAAATACAATATATCTCCCATCTTTTTTTTCTATATTTTTTTCAAATATTTCACTTAAACCTTCTGCCCTATCTACTATACTTCTCATTTTTTTATATTTTTCTAGTAAAATTGCTTTTTTCTTTGGATCTGGACATTCTAGTATTTTTGTTTTAATATCTTCCACATCGTCTTTTAATGTATACAATGCTGGTACATATTTATGTGGTTTTATTATATTTCGTTGTATAGCTTCTACTAATGTAATTTCAGATGCAATATATTTGTCTAAAGTTTCCTCATTGATTTTTTCATTTTCGCTAACAATTCCTAAAACTTTTGCGATTTCATTAGCCATATTTCTATTATCTTTATCATTTCTATCTGGAGTTGCCGTCATTCCTAGAACCTTCGCATTTGGATATAACTTTAATAAACTTTGTACTCTTTCTCCCCATTTTTCAGCTCCAACTCTGTGCATTTCATCCAAAATAATAATGTCTGGCTTTAATTTCTTTAGAGTCTCATCCGAACGATTTAATAAAGATTGATATAAATGCATTTTTAAATTTGGTAATATTTCTCTCCACTCTTTTTCGTTATTCTCTTGCATGTACTTTTTTATATAGTCTTGAAATTGTCTATTTATTGATTTATATGGTGATAAAAATAATACCCTTTTATCTTTATTTTCTTCTAATAGTTTCATAGCTACAAAACTTTTACCTGCTCCAGTTGGAAATATTATTACACCATATCTTCCATTTTCAAATTTTTGTTTTAAATTATCATATGCTTCTTGTTGATGTTTTTGTAAATTTAATGACATATATTTCTCCTTCTTATCTCCATTTTCAAAACTATTTTACTATATTTTTTAGTTTTTTTCAATATTCTTATCTTTATGTGGTTCTTGCCCTAAGTATATCTGTTTTGTTATGATTAAAAATATTCTTTCTAATATTAATTTTATTATCCACTTCCATAATCAATTTTAAATTGCAAATCACTATCAGAATAATATTCTGTAATTGCATTATACAAACAACTAATTATAAAATTTGTACTATTATAAATTTGAGTATCTGGTTTCAAATAGTTTAATTTATCAAAGGCATAAAAAATAATAGAAGCATTTAATAATTGCATTCTACTTCTTACATTTTCTTTTGGTAAAATTGCTTGTCCTATTTTTAACTCTTTTGAATAAAACATTATATCAAGTACATTTTCTATAATATTTCGTTGCTTTTCATCAAATAAATATAATTCACATTTTTGTTTAATATATTCTAAATTTTCTTTCTCAATATCTGACTGACTAACATCAATATTATTATTTTTTTGTTTTATAATATATTTATTATTTATTCGTAAATTTTCTGTATTACTAATCGGATGTTCTCCTTCAAAATAATCTCTTCTTCTTTGATTGTCCAATCGTATATATTCCGAATCCGTTTCCATATTATAATCACTAATTATATCATTAGTTTCTATTTCTTCATGTTCTATCTTTCCTATATAAATTAAATTTGGTTTTCCAAATCCCTGTTTTTCTTCTTTAATTAGATTAGCATTTCTTAATTCTTTAAATGCCCTTGTTACTGGTTTATCACTTAAATTCAATTTATTTTGAATTTCTTTTCTAGTGTATATTAAATATATTTCTCCTTGATTATTTATCCAATGATTTATTTTTGATAATTTCATTCTATTTAATAAAAATGAATAAATTACCTTAGCTTCTAAACTTAATTTTTTATATTTTTCATTATCAAATAATTCTTGTGGCATTTGATAAAAGCTATATTCCAATGTTTCATTTATTTTATATATTTTCATCTTCTTCACCTCCAATTGTTTCTCTATATTCTTTTAGTAACTCATTTATCTTTTCTCTTGTTAGACTTTTATAATGACATTCTGGCAAATATTTAGTAATAGTTGTTTCATATTCTTCTAGTCCGAAAATATAGATATTTTTATAATTTTCATTTTCTTTAAAATAGTAATGTAGTCTTGATAACTTTTCCATATTGATTAATGGCATTATTACAATATAATTATTATCATCTAACTTTAAATCAGCAAATTTAAAATCCGTAATCTCTACCTCATATAATTCTTTTAATCTATTATAAATACTTATTCTTATTTCGAAATTATTTCTTATCAAAAATTTTCCGTATTCATTGTATGGTATTAAAATCGTGTAATTATTACCAAAGTAAAATCCTTTTTTATTCATAACTATTTTTTCAATATCATTTGTAAATATCATTGCATTTTTATATTCATGTTCTTTTCTAATATCATAATATATTGATTTTATATACTTATCATCTTTTCCTTCATAAATTGCATATACCAAAAACTCATCTTGTTCGTTGTATTCTAATTTTCCTATATATCTTCTTGAATGTGTTGTTGGTTCATCTTCCTTTTTCATATCCCAACTTGGTATAAAACTCAAGTTATCTTGTATTAGAGAACTTGCTATGTCACTTATAACTTTTAATCTTTCTATGTTATTTTCATTTCTACAATGATTCCTTACTTCAAGTCCGTTATCCAGTAAATATTCTTTTCCTTTAATTCCTAAAGTTATATATCTATGTTTTAACCTTCTAATATAATTGTGTTTTACCAAATTTACAATTCTTTTTTCTTGATATGTCTTTGTTTCATAAATATATCTTGTATTATCTAATGATATTATTTTATATTTTCCTAAAAAAATTAATAATTCTATATCTCTACTTTGTAATCTTATTTCTTCTTTCATTTCAATCACCTCTTCCTAAAATTCCCCTTAATCATCCCCTAACATTTCATTAAATTATACTTTTGTAGAGGCAACATATTGTATATGTTACCTCTACTCTAGACAATTATTTTTATTAAAATATTTTTCTAATGCCTATTATTTGTGTACTTTTAGATATGAAATCACATGGCAAAATTTCTCTTTATTTTTTCTGTAAAATCTTGCCATGTTTGTATATATTATTATCTTATTCTTTTGTTAATTATTCTAGTTATCTCTTCTGCTGACAATACATATACTTCCGTATGTGGTTTGTCTGAATGATATCCTTGTACCATATAACAAGCACAATAAATATTATCATCTTTTATTACTTTTCCATTTATTAACCCATCATGAATTGGTTTTACATTTCTGTTATCTGTATCCCATATTTTCATATCATCATATATTTTTATAATTACCATTACAAATTTATCATAAAACATTCCTTTAAATTTGTTTGTAACTTTTGAAACATTATATGTAATTTGTTTTTGAATATAATTTGCTCCCCTTTTTATAGATGGTATCTTTTCTGGAATATATATTTTTAAAATATCATCTTCTACTTTTGCTTTATAATCATAATCTATAAACTCTGTTCCCTTGTCATCCATAAATTCTAACCACATATTTCTTTGTCTTACTGCATCATACATGTCCATTCTTGTTTTCTCTAATTTATAAAAATATTTTTCTAGTTCTTCATCTTTTATTTCTTCTTTCGTTTTTAATAATTTTTCACTTATATCCTTAATTTTTTCTATTGATTCTATAATTTCTTCTTTTTTCATAAATATCACTCTCACTTTCTTTAATTTTTAGGTATAAAAATAGAAGGTACAATAATACCTTCTAATATTTCATATTCTTATCAAAATTTCATTTAGATTTTTAATTTCTGAAATTTCCAATTTATTATATTCTCTTAATGTTAAATCATATACATCTTCTTTACAATCCTCATAATCTAATGTCGCCACAACTGCATATTTTACATAATTATCTGTTCCTTTTCCTCTATCCATAGCATGGAGAACAATATATGGTTTACTTAAATTCATATATTTGATTTCTGTTGTTCTTTTTATTATTGTATCCCATTTAAAGTTCTTCTTTCGTTCAGATTCAGGCTTATATTTATTATCAAAATTAGAATATGCAACAGGTGTATTTTCTTTATCCCATCCTTCTTGTATCAATCGCTCAAATTCTTCCCTTTGTTTTTCTATATTAATCGTTCTTGTCCTTCTCTTTCCATTAATTCTTTTAGACAAGGTAAATTTATTAATATTTGGATAAAAAGTGTCTTCTATACATGTAGTAGTATAATCTTCTGTGTTTTGAGGTTCTATTTCAGTTGCTAAAGCGATAGTCCATGTGACTCTTACTTTTCCATTATAATTTAACCCTGTAACATAAGGTAATTCTAGTTTAATCGAATTTTTCGGCATAATCTTTGCTTGGTAAATTGTTGTAACCTCACTATTTGCACAAGATAAAATATCATCTACATCTGGATTAGCAATACCATGTCCCATATACTTATCGGCTCTATTATCCGGGTGTTTAGCTGTATGAACTAATAAGGCTCTAGCTAATAATGAATTAGCTCCTTCTAATCTTCCTTCTATTTCTGCAGCTTTGGCAGCAACTAACGGACTTGCAAAACTTGTTCCTGCTGAAGCATTTATACTTTTTCCATCAGATGATATCAGTTGAAATGGGTTATTATTTGTACCTCCAAAATCTAATAAATCTGGCTTAACCTTGCACCCTTCTCTTCCATCACCATAGCAACTATATGGTGCCCTTTCTAATTCATCTATATAATTTTTGGTATATGCACCTACTCCTAGACAATTTACTCCATCTGCTGGTGACTGTATTCTTCCTAATTCATCCGGTAATTCCCCATCATTTCCAACTGCAACTACAAACAATTTATCTCCATCTTTAGATAATCTATCTAATGCATATGTAAATCTAGATATACAATCATCTTCAATTGGACCATATGGTCCAAAAGATAAATTATATACTTTTATATCTTGGTGCTTCGGTACCTCTTCTTCTATTAAATCTATTGCTTCATATAAATCTATATCCATACTATTATTTAATGGTAATACTCTAAAACTTTTTACATTAATTTTAGGTATTGGTAATATATCATTGCTATTATATTTAGCTAAATTCCCCCATAGTGCTGCACCAGCTACACCGCTCCCATGAGATACTGAATTTTCTTCTTTTTGTGTAGTTACAAGATTATATTCTTCTACAAATCCTGAAAAATATGGATTATTATCATTTATTCCTCCATCAAAAATCCCTAAACTTATTGAAGATGTAGCTTTTTCTTTTGGAGGCTTAGGTAATTGAAATTGATATCCTAAAGACCTAATAGTAGGTAATTGCCTAAATTCTATTGGATGAACTGTTCTAATAGGATTGAATTTAATTATCTCTTTTAATATTTTCTTATTTAAAATTGCACTCACAAATGTTATTCCAGAATCATATTGTTTGAATTTTACTTTATTTATATCTCCTCCATATTTTTGTAATAATTTGAAAAATTCCTCTTTAACATTATTTGATTTATTTCCAAAAGGATGTAATACAAATTCAACTTGACCTTGATTCCAGTTTTGTTTGAAATTTCTAATTAGTTCCTCATGGTCGTCAAAATATAATTCTTCTATACTTCTTATATTGTCCTTTTGTATTTTATTAAAATAATTTTCTGATTGTAAATTTCTAGCAAATTCTTGTAAATTATTTTTATTTATCTTAATAAAGATTTCCTTTCCTATTTTTATTTTTTCTTTATCCTTTACTTTTTCTTTTTTAGTCCACTTTTTACTTCCGATATCTTCTGCATTAATTTTAGCTATTAATGATGATGGATGATATGTTTTTGCTGAATAATCAATATCAATTTTCATTGTTAAAACTATATCTTCCATCAAGTATTCTTGATTTGTTTCATCTATCTTTTCAATAATTGAGTCTATTTCTCCCCTTAATCTATTTCTAGCGACATCAAAAGAAGGTCTATTATCTTTTGTAGGAAATCCATTGTGCTCTTTATATATTGTTATATATTCTTCTCCTTTTGCTAGGATAGGTCTTTTAATTCCTTTACTCATTTTCTATTTTCTCCTCTCTTTTAAATAATTTTGTATTGCAGATATGCTTTTATCTAATATTTGTGCCATTTCTCTATATGTCATATTACATTCATTTTTTGCAATCTTACAAAAAAACCTATTGAATTCTTTTCCCTTATTATTTATATCTGCTATTTCAATTATTAAAGATTTAAATATTTCTGTATTATATAGAACATTCCTTTTTTGTGCCTTTTGACATACTTTTACAATATCTGCTGGTGACATATCTGTCGATAATTTTCCTAATAAATTAGACTTTTCAGTTATTAATTTTTCAAATTTAGTATTTTGAAAATTATTTATAAATATTTCTTTTCTCGTATTTTCTTCTGGCATAGGTATATTTATTGATATATCAAATCTTCTCCAAATTGCATTATCTAATAGTTCTGGATGATTAGTTGCTGCAATTAATATTGAATTTTCTGGCCAATCTTCTAATTCTTTTAGTAAAATATTAACTACCCTTTTTAATTCTCCTAAATCACTAGAATCATCTCTTCTTTTTGCAATAGCATCAAATTCATCTAACAACAATATTGTTGGTTGTTCTTTAGCATAATCTATTACTTTTTTCAAATTCTTACCTGTTTTTCCTAAATAACTAGAAATTGCAGAAGACATATCTAATACTGCAAATTTAATATTTAATAAGCCTGATAAATATTTAGCTAATAGTGTTTTTCCTACTCCTGGTTTTCCATATAGTAAAATTGATGATGTAGGTTTTAACCCTAATGCAACTAATTCATTGATATTTTTTCTCTCATTTATTATCATTTTTATTTTTTCTTCTATTTCTTTAGGATATATTGGAGGTTCAACATCAATTGGTTCACTTACTTTTAACAGCTCCAATTTATTTTCAACATCTTGAGGTGTTGATTCATATCCCAGTGCTTTAGCACTTCTTAATCCAGAAGCATTATAATTTAAAGCCTTTGATATTTCTGATGCAATTTGGGGATTTTCATTCTTTAAATTTCTTATAACCTTAGTAGATATTGCTCTAACCATTTGTAAATCATTATCTAAACTCGCTCTTATAAGTTGTGCTATATAGTTTTCTATCTTCATCTCTAGTATCGCTCCTTTTTTAATACATTTTATTGTATCTTCGTGTATTTATCAGAATTTTATTTTGTATTATTTTTTAACATCTATTTGAATTATAATACAAACAAAAAATAAAGTCTACAATATTTTTTAATTTTTTTATTTTTTTGATTCTTATAATTAAATTTATATAAAAAAGAGTATATTTCCAGAAGAATTTAATTATTAATCAATATTTTGTTCAATAATTAAATTATCCTTATATACTCTTCTTTGCCTATAATTCAACTTTACAAATCACATCATATTTAATTTCTTCCTTTATTGTATAACCTGTCCTATTCTGATTATTTGCTGTTATATAATCTTTTCTTACTATTTTTCTGTCAAAACCAAACTTTGTATATTTATTCTCTATTAAGGCACAATTATAGATGTTATGGTTGCAAGATTGATAGTTGTTCTCTTTTATGGCACAATGATATGGGTAATATTCCCTGTTTCTAAATCTGCACATACATCCTGCACATACCCTAATCTTTTTCCATCATTAATATTAATTACTTCTTTATGTTTAAAATCCAATCCTTTTTCTTGCATTATGTACCTCCTCTTATCTGTCAAAACTTCATTATTTATAGTATATTCATAAATTTATAAAAATTGACACCTAATTGACTTATCTTTTTGTGCAAAGGGGACGGGCTAAAATGGCACAAAAATGTTCCATTTTGGCCCGTCCCTTTTGGCACTTGGTTCACTTATACAATCTTTTTATATGTTGTATGGCTGTTTTCTCTAGTCTTGATACTTGTGCCTGTGATATACCAATTTCTTCTGCTACTTCCATTTGTGTTCTCCCATCAAAGAATCTCTTATTTATAATCATTTTTTCTTTTTCATTTAATTTTTCCATAGCACCTTTTATTGTAATCTTTTCTGCCCATAATTCATCTGTATTTTTGCTATCTTTTATCTGATCCATAATATAGATACTTTCTGAACCATCATTATATACCGGTTCTTGTAAAGATACTGGATCTTGTATAGCATCTAAACTGAAAGCTATGTCTTCTTTTGTTACTTCTAATTCTTTGGCAATTTCTTCTACATTGGGTTCCTTTCCATGCTCTTTTGTATATCGTTCTTTAAACTGTATGACTTTATATGCTAAATCTCTCACTGACCTACTAACTCTTATACTATTATTGTCTCGTAAATATCGTTTTACTTCTCCAATAATCATAGGAACTGCATACGTACTAAATTGTACATTTTGACTTAAGTCAAAATTGTCAATTGCTTTGATTAGCCCTACACATCCTACTTGAAATAGGTCATCTGCATTTTCTCCTCTTCCGTAAAATCTTTGTATGACGCTTAATACTAATCGTAAATTACCATTGATAAATGTATTTCTTGCTTCTTCATCTCCTGCTTTTATTTTTACAAAAAGTGCTTCCTTTTCTTCTTTACTTAATAATGGTAAATTTGATGTATTTACTCCACAGATTTCAACTTTATTTAGCAAAAAGAAAACCTCCTTTTAAGAAATACTTATTATCAGTATTTCCTAAAAAGAAAGTTCTATTCGTTTTATTTTATTTGTTCTTAAATCTATTTTTAATAAAAAAAGCAAAGACAGAGATTCGAATTCTCTGCCTTCACTCTCTTAAACCGTCTTAACTATATTAAAAATCTCAGAACTTCTAAGATTTTTAAAGCCTTTTCAATGTTGCCATCTCTGTTATAAAACTCTTCTAAAATTTTTCTTAATCTGTCACTCTCCTCTTCTGTTATAGCTATTCCCATCGCTATATAGTTTTTTTCTTCATTCTCTAATTTCTTTTTTATTTTTTCTAGTGTTTCCATCCGAATTTGTTTGTAGTTTTTATTTTTTATGTCTTTTTGGACTGCTATAGGAAAATCAGATAAAATATTTTCCACATTTTCATTATCAATTCGCTCAAAAACCTCTCCAAATCCAATATCCATTCCAAAAAAGCTATATAGCTCGTGCAATTCCCAAGCTGTAATTCTTCTTTCTCCATTTTCTCTTAGAGATACAGAAGGGCCTGAGACGCCTATTTGAGACGCAACTATTTTCTGGGATAAATTTAACCTTTCCCGCTCCAGGCGAAATGCTTCTCCATAGTTATTGCTTTTCATAATAAATCCTCCTTATTTAAGCTTGATTTTAATACACATTGGTTCCATTTATTTATACCATATTTTATGTAAATTTTCAACCTTTTATCATCTAATAAGAAGAATTCGTGTAAAAAACTCCTTTTTTCTTTTTTATCATGACTCATTAACACATGATTCATTAACACTTGATTCATTAAAAAGGGAAATTTGAGTCCGTCCCCAAAATCCCGATTTAATTAGCCAATCTTACTAACAATATCTTTTTTCATTTTATTAATAATTTTCTTTTCTAGTCTCGATATATAACTTTGTGAAATGCCGTAATTCATCTGCAACTTCCTTTTGTGTTTTTTCCTTTCCTGTTTTGAAACCAAAACGCATTTCCATGATATTTTTTTCTCTATCATTTAATTTTAAAACAGCTGCTCGAAGTAAAGTTTTATCTACTTCATCTTCTAAATTTCTGGATGTTACATCTGGTTCTGTTCCTAATATATCTGAAAGTAATAATTCGTTTCCATCACCATCTTTATTTAGTGGTTCATCTATAGAGATTTCTCCTTTTATTTTATTGCTTTTTCTTAAATGCATTAAAATTTCATTTTCTATACATCTAGAAGCATATGTTGCTAGTTTGATTTTCTTTTCATTATTAAATGTATTGACTCCTTTCATCAGTCCAATCGTTCCTATTGATATTAAATCTTCAATACCAATTCCCGTATTTTCAAACTTTTTAGCAATATATACAACTAATCTTAAATTTCTTTCCACTAATATCTGTCTTACTTCCAAATTGTTTTCTTCTGATAATTTTTTTATATATACTTCTTCCTCTTCTGGTGGTAATGGTGGTGGGAGTGTTTGGCTACCTGCTATATAAAATATCGGTAAATATTCTATTTCATCATCGTCATTCAAATATTTTGCACATATGGTATGTATACTATTTTTTACAAAATCAATAATTTTCATTTTTATCAACTCCTTTTCTTGTCTTTTCTTCTTTTGGGAACGTTTTTGTCCTTTTGGGGACGTTTCTGTTTGGGACATTTTTATGTTAATTTATCATTCTATATTTTTTAACAAATAAAATACAAAAGAAATCCTCTTAGTACAGAAAAATATAATTGAAACCAATTCAACAATTGCACAGCTTTACATAAAAATGTCCCAAACAGAAACGTCCCCAAAAGGACAAAAAAGACAAAAATGTTCCCAAACGGACACTACATTAATTCAATTCCTAATAATGCTCTATACTCTCCCCTTTTTGTCAATGATTTGTTATAGATTCCAACAATAATATTTTCTTTTGTTTCAGTCTCTTCTTCATTTTTTATAATGATTACTTCTGCTTTTATTCCTAATAACATGCCATTTTGTTTTCCTAAAGATGAAAACGGAATCACTTTTAGTCTTGGCATATATTCTTCTTTAATATTTTGGGGTATTTGACTAAAATCACCTCCTAAAATATCTTCTAGATGATTTAATATTTCTTTTGGCATACAATCATATAAAAGTGTGTGCTCTACAATAATAACAGGTGTATTGGTAATTGGTTCTTTTAAAAAATTCCCTGTATCAATCATTGCTTTTGTTTCTATTTCTTTTTGATTCAATTTTATTTTTATAGTGCAATACATATCTTTCGCAGATATCTTATTTTTCACTATTTTGAATCCAATAATACAAATCACAAATGCAATAACTGCTGATATCAATATAACTTTTAATGAACTAGAATTTAACTCTAATGTATTGTTTCGTAATATTTCCTGTGGCTTTACAATATAAATTAATGCAAAAGCTGCTCCTCCAAATACGAAAGAAGTTAAATAAAATATTAGTGTAAATTTGCATAGTTTTTTTACACTTTTAGGATTAAAGGCTATATATATGATGACAAGAGACAAAATTAATTTTAAGAAAAAATTAGAATATATTCTTAAATTTGAAATATAAGCTATAATTGTGTATATCGCTCCTACCAAACTCGCTAATAATAATCGTATATGTTTTATTTTAATTTTTAAAATAACGCCTGTAGCAAATAGTATGATATAATTCATTAACAAATTTTCTATTAATACAACATCTATATAAATTGTCATCTATTAATCACCTGCTCATCTATTCTACTACCATCTATTTAAAAAAGCTGTCCTTTCTTATTGTAAAAAAAAAGAAATAATCGATAAATTTCGATTACTTCTTTTATGTTTATAGAGTTTTTCTATTTTATTTGATTAATTTCTTAATAAAATACAATTTGTTTTATCTAAATTATAGATTTTTATTTTTATTCTTTCTTAAGAAAGATGGAATGTCTAAATCATTTTGTGAGTTACTTACTTCTGAACTTGCTGGGATTGAATTAATTTTCTTTTCCCAAGTTTTTGATACAATATTGTCTACTCCTATGCTTGATATTGGTTCTGTTTTTTCAAATCCTGTTGCAATAACTGTAATTTGAATTTCATCTTCCATTGAAGGATCTGTTACTGTACCAAAGATTATATTTGCTTCTGGATCAACACTGCGTTGAACTAATTCAGCAGCTGTATTTACTTCATGTAATCCTAAATCTTCTCCACCAGTAATATTGATGATAACACCTTTTGCTCCTTCGATTGATGTTTCTAGTAATGGACTTTGGATAGCTTCTTTTGCTGCATCTTCTGCTCTGTTTTCTCCTCCAGCTCTACCAACACCCATATGTGCCATACCTTGGTTCAACATGATTGTTTTTACATCTGCAAAGTCTAAGTTAACAAGTCCTGGAATAGCGATTAAGTCTGATATACCTTGCACACCTTGTCTTAATACATCATCAGCCATTTTGAAAGCTTCTATAATTGATGTTTTTCTATCAATAATTTGTAATAATTTATCATTTGGTATAACCACTAATGTGTCTACTTTTCCTTTTAAACTCTCAATTCCTCTTTCTGCTTGTGAAAGTCTTTTCTTTCCTTCAAATGTAAATGGTTTTGTAACAACTCCAATTGTTAAGATTCCCATCTCTTTTGCAGCTTGTGCAACAACAGGTGCAGCTCCTGTACCTGTTCCTCCACCCATTCCAGCTGTAACAAATACCATGTCTGCTCCTCTTAGTACTTCTGCTAATTCTCCTTTACTTTCTTCTGCTGATTGTGCTCCAATGTCAGGATTTGCTCCTGCTCCTAATCCTCTTGTGATTTTTTCTCCTATTTGAATTTTTGTATTTGCTCTTGAAGTTTGAAGAGCTTGTCTATCTGTATTAACTGCGATAAAGTCTACTCCTTTTATTCCTGCATCTATCATTCTATTAACAGCATTATTTCCTGCTCCTCCAACACCTATAACCTTTATTGTTGCTGTTCCATCCATCATTGTAATATTATTGTCATCATTGTAATCCATCATTTAGTTTTTCCTCCCTTATCTTTTATATATTTTAAAATTAATATCTTATGTATAAAAAAACTCTTTTATTTTTTCTAAGATTGTTTTAAATACATTTTCATTATTTTGTGTATCTATACTGCTTGAAACAGTTTTTGCAAATGGTCTTGCTGCTATATATCTAACTAATGCATAACTTGTCCTGTATGTTGGTTTTACAGTACTGATTGCTCTTCCAGTTGAAATCTTTACAGGAATATTTAGATTAATTTTTCCTGCCACATCACTTTTATTGATATTGACAATTCCTTGTCCTGTCAAAACAACATTATTAATTTTATGCTTTAATCCATTATTTGTTATATCCTTATTAATAATTGAAAACATTTCTTCTATTCTTGCTTCTATGATTTCAATTAATTCAGAACTTTTTATGATTCTGTTTTTATTTTCATCTTTTGAAGTATTTAATATAATATCATTATCATTATCAATAAAAGATTTTAAGGCTAATCCATATTGCCTTTTTAATTTGTCTGCTTCTTCTTCTGAAATATTTAGTACAACTGCAATATCATTTGTGATATTATCTCCTCCTAATGGAATTGAGTTGGTATAAATAAAGCTACTTCCTTCAAAAACACCAATATCAATGTTTCCTGCTCCTATATCTAACAACATAATATTATCATGCAATTCATTACTATCTAATACTAAATTTCTTTCAGCTAATGTAATTGGTACTATTCCATCAATTTCTAAATCTGCCTTTTTAAATATATTATGTAATTGTCTTACAAAATCTTTATCTGCTAATATAATTTGTGCACTAATTGTAAAACTAGAACTTAAATTACCTACTGGATCTGTTACAATTTGTCCATTATCTAATGTGATTTTATCTGGAACAATATCAATTAACGTTTTACCATCTGGTATTTCAATGTCTTTTACTTGCATAATTGCATTTTGCACATCTCTAACAGATATTCCAGAATACTTGTCTTTTACATCTTTGGTTATCGAATTTTGGACAATTGTTACATATTTTCCTGGAATCGTTACATATGCTGAATTGATTTTTAGATTGGTTTCTTCTTCAGCATCTTTTATTGTTTTGGCTATACTTAAGCTTATTTCGTCTTCATTAATGATTTTACATTTTTTTAGTCCACTACATTTATATGAGGTATTGCTGATAATCTCAATTTGACCAAAATTGTTGACTTCCCCTACAACGGTGCAAATTTTACTTGTGCCTATGTCAATACCTACTATGATATCACCTATCGCCAAGTTAATTCCTCCATTTATTAGTATATTTTTTCTAAGTGTATATATATTACATTTTAAAAAAAATGTCAATAGTAATTGTAATATTTCTGTAACATTTTTGCAACAATGTTGTAACACTAAAAGCATTCTTTTTTATGCTTTCTATACACCTTTTTTCGACTTTTTTCTGCCTTTTTCGTTGAAATAAGAGTTAATCTTAAAATGCTTCTCCCATAAATTTCTCTCTTAAATTTAAGATAAACTCTTATTTATTTTTATTCATTATTTTCTTTTGCTTTTTTAGCTGTTGCTTTTTCTTTTATTATATCTGACCATTTTTCAACATAATATCTTCTAATCGTTCCTAAGTTCATAAACATTCTCCAAACAAAAACAACAATTGCTGCTAAATAAATATCTACATTTAATTTCTGCCCTAAAATGGTTAACAATATAGCTAAAATTGCATTTCCAAAAAATCCTGATATAAAAATCTTTAAATCAAAATTCTTTTTGATAATTGAAGCAATTCCTCCAAAAACAGAATCTAACGCTGCTATAATGGCAATTGCCAAATAGCTCGAATATGTATAGGAAATCATTGGTGCATTCAAACCCAAAATTGCTCCTAAGATACATCCTATTAATATCGCAATAAATATCATTTTATTTCCCCCTACTCTATATATCTTGTTTCAATCTCTCCATCATATTTTCCAATTGTTATATCATTATCTTTTTCAATTGTCACTGTATGATCTAAAGCTTGTAATTCGTCTACCTTACCACCAGTTCCTGTTACTGCACTTTCCATATGAGATTGATTTCCTATTACTTTTATGACATATGGCTCTAGTATTCTTTGTCCATTCACTTTTATAAAAGATCCTGATGTTATATATACAATATCTGTTGTATTAATAATCCTCTCATCATTAATAGATATTGCTTCTGCTCCTGCAAATTTCAATGCATTTACAATAATTAATAAATCATCTGCTGTAATTGCAGTCGTATTCTCTCCACTTTTTAATGTTATGACAATACCTTCTCCATGAACATCTGTCAAGCCTAGCAATGTATTTGTCTGTTCCAATTCTTCTTGTACTAATTGACTTGCCTCACTATTTGACTCTTCATCATTTTTATACTCTTCAATTCTTTGTGTTACTTCTTGATATTGTGCATCAATTTCTTCATATCTTGACTTCCAATTTGCTAATTCTGTTTTTAATTCTGATTCTTGCATTTCTTCAATTGCTGTTATATCTGTTTCATTTACTACTTTAAATTGCATCATCATAACTGTTACTAATGCAAAACAGGCAATTCCAATTGTAATTGTCATAGCAATTTTACCTTTTTTCATGTTTCTTTCATTCCTTTCTAATGTCCTTTTGGGGACGTTTCTGTTTGGACATTTTATATAATTTTTTTATACGTCTGTCCCTTTTGTTCAATTTTTGAACGATTTGGCACGTCCCTATTCTACATTTTGCAAATATTCAAAATTAATGACACCTGAATATTTTGGTATTGTAATGCTATTTGATCTTTCTAAACTGACACCTACCCCATCTCGTTTCATATATTCTAAATATCCGCCTACTCTTTCAAGTCCTGCCAAATATTCAGGAAGTCCGATTGCTTTTATGACAAATGGTGCTCCTATTCTTTCTCCATTAATATCTATTGTATTACCTCTACAAGAAATTGCAGTTGTTAATACCCATCTCTGGTCATTTATAGATATGGCTTCTGCTCCTGCATTAATTAATTCATTTACGACACTTAAGACATCTATATCATGCACAATTAATTGGCTTGGATTTAATGTTGATGTTGCAATTCCTGTTCCATCTTTTAAAGTAATGATAACACCTGGTCCTGTTACCTCTGTCATTCCTGTTAACTTATTTCCCTCTGTAATTTGTTGTTGTGCTTGTTCTAATTCTGAATCGTTTTTTGTTGCTTCTTCCCTTTCTTTCTCTAATTCTTCTTCTGCTTTTTCTAATTTTGCAAATCGATTATCATATCGTTCTTTATATCTTAATATTTCATCTCTTAATTCATTTGCTTCTTGATTCTGACTAATTGTAGAATTCGTACTTTGAATTGTTCTAACTTGTACAACAATTCCTAATGTTAATGCAAAACACATTATACCTAAAATTATGCTAATTAGCTTTTTATTTGGCATGTTTAATCTCATTCCTTTCTTGAAATTGAAATCTAGTATGTATCTTGTAGTTCTTCTCTAAAATATACCTTAAAGTCACTGTTCAAATCTCCATTAGCAAAAATCTCTCCTGCCACATCTTTTTCTTTTTCTAATATGGCCATAACATATAATATCTTATTACTTAAATCAGAACCATCTCCCAAATGGATTGTTTTTCTCTCTTCTTGCATATATATACTATAATCATTTTTATTACTAATGTCAATACTTGTAACCTTTTCAGATAATCCAGAATCCTTCATTACATTCATAATTTTTAATATGGTTTCTAATGATACTAAATCCTTTTCCACAATTCTATTTCCCGCAACTATATTTTCTTCTGCTGTTTGCAATCCATAGATAATTGGTAGATTTAATTCATTTTGTGTAATTTGCAATATATATCCTTGTGTACTTATATATGCGAACTCTCCTAGTACTGGTATACTAAATTTAGGCTCTCTTTCTGTTACCTCAATTTGTACTTTATTTGGCAACACTCTTACTATTTTTACATCTTCTATATATGCATTTTGTTTAATATTATTACTCGCTTTTGTCGCGATAAATCGAAATATATTTTCGTTTGTATTGATTCCTGATAGACTAATGACAGTGTCACTAGATACCATACTATTATTTAATACTTCTATGTCCGTTATATTAAAAATTGGTGAACATGTTGCAAACACAATTGCTCCTATGATAATTCCTAATAATAGGACAAATTTTACAATTGCTTTTATTCTTTTGATTAATCGATTTCTTTTTCTTTGTTTTTTTGTAAATTCTTTTTTCTTTTGTTCTTCTTGCTTTATTTTGTTCTTATTCGTCATTCCAATAACAGTCTCTGTATCAAAATCAAATTCATCATCAAAGTCTTGTTTTTTTCTTTCTTCTATTCTTTTTTCTCTTTCCTTTGCTTTTTTTCTTTTCATGATGTCATCAATTGTTTCTTCCTGTTCTTGTCCATTATCAAAATAATATAAATTTACTTCTTCTTCTTTTTTTGCTTTTTGCTTTTTTGACAATTTGACTCCTCCTTTTCTTAATCATATAGAAAAAATCCCCTTTTCTCTTGATTTATATAAGAACTTTTTCATATACAATACTTCTCTCTTGTATAAAATTTCTAATCTTAATCCATTGTAAATTTTTGTTTACAATAATGTAAACTCTTCTGTGCAACTTTGTTGTTCTTGAATAGGAAAAAGCAATTTTTCCTATTCAAAAACAACAGCGGACTTTTTTAACATTTTCTCTGTTTATAACATTTTAAAGCCCGCGTCATTTCATATCCCTCTTTTTTATCTCCTATGCATTGTAATCTATATGTCTTATCATATTTCCATTAATATTTTGTATCTTATTTTCAAAATTGTCATATCCTCTTAAAATATACTCAATATTTTCCACTTTTGATTCTCCTTTTGTCGATAATGCTGCCATAACTAAAGCTGCTCCACCTCTTAAGTCTGTCGCCTTTACATTTGCACTATATAGTCTTCTAACTCCTTTTATAATGGCTGTTCTTCCTTCAACTGTAATCTTGGCTCCCATTCGAATTAATTCTTGTGTATATTTATATCTGTTTTCAAATATATTTTCCACAATCACTGAAGTCCCTTTTGCAATCGTTAATGCTGTTGCAAATATAGATTGCATATCTGTTGGAAATCCTGGATATGGCATTGTTTTAATATCTGTTGCCTTCAATCTTTTTGGTGCATTTATTTCTAAGCTATTTGCCTGAATATCAAATTTACAGCCACATTCTTCTAATTTATTGACAATTGGTACAATATGTGCACTATTAATATTTTCTAAAATTAAATTCCCATTTGTCATTGCAGCCATACATAAAAATGTACCTGTTTCAATTCTGTCTGGCATAATGTTATAACTAACATCTTTTAAATGTTTCACACCAATTACTTCAATTTTGTTAGAGCCTGCTCCTTTTACTTTTGCTCCCATCTTGTTTAAGAAATTTTGTAAATCAATAATCTCTGGTTCTCTTGCAGCATTGGTAATAACAGTAGTTCCCTCTCCTAAACAGCTTGCAAGTATTGCATTTTCAGTTGCTCCAACACTTGGAAATTCAAAGTCGATTTTTTTCCCGTTTATTTTATCACAACTACATGCTATTTTTCCATAGTTTTTGTCAATATTTATTCCTAATTTTTCAAATGCTTTTAAATGCAAGTCAATTGGTCTTGTTCCAATATCACATCCTCCTGGATAAGATAACGTACATTTTCTGTACTTTCCTAATAAACTTCCTGCAAAAATAACAGAAGATCGCATTTGTCTCATCAATTCTTCTGGTATTTCATATTTATGGATATCTTTTGTATTAATGATTACTTTATTCTTCTTTTTGGTTACTTTTCCTCCTATTTGTCTTAAAATTTCAAACATCATTTGTGTGTCATGAATATTGGGTACATTATATAAAGTGGTTTCTCCTCCATTCAATATGGTTGCTGCAATAATCGGTAAACTAGAGTTTTTAGAACCTGATATTTTTACGGTTCCTTCTAGCTTATTTCCTCCTTGTATTATGTAGCTAGACATTTTCTTTCCTCCTTTTATGTTTTTGTTATATTTTATGTTTTCTTTACATAAAAGGTGTATTTAATATTTTTAAAGTTCTAAAACTTCAAAATGATATTGAAATCTTAGAACTTTTTTTTCAGTTGGTTATAAAATTTCTTTTAATTTGTCTATTTCCTTCGTTTTGAACTAATAAGAATTTCTTATTAGTTCATTTATTTTCTAATTCTCCATCTTTATAAATATTTTTTATGTGCATTGAAATATTTTCTTGGGTTGTTTTATAAATTTCAGCAATTTGATTTTGTGTCAGCCATATATCTTCATCACTAAATTTTACTGAAACTTTTGTAACACCATCTTCATCTTGATAAATTATTATATTATTTTCATTTTTTTGCATTTTCATTCTCCATTTCATATTAATTTTTTATTACTTTTTATCATATTCTCGTGTTTCAATTGATATAATACTTATATCATAATTCTATCAATTTTTCAATGCATTTACGAAAATTTGTTCTTGTTTTTTCTCTATCTATCTTTTTCTTGTATTCTATTAAAAATATTATAGATCATATACATGGAAACATACTAATTTTACTATAATTAGCTTTCCGCCATCAAATTCGAATTTTCTATTATAGATTGTAATTCATCTTGATTAGCTTCTTTTATTTTATTAATAGATATATTTGTATAATAAACTTTAATTTTTTCTTTACAGTTGGGAATATCTTTACTTTTATTTATTATTAATTCTGAATTAAAATTTAAATTTTCTCCATTATTTAGTTGAGCCATCGAGTCCCAAGTCTCAAAATGACTATGAATTTTATTCTGTAATAGCATTTTCCCGTTTACAAATATTAATGTTTCGCTATTAGTGTTAAACGTTTGATAATATAATGTAACTAAGCTTGAACCATTAAAAGAACATATGATACTATCCTCTTCTATTTTAGCTTTTATTAACCTATTATCATATTCTAAACTTATCTCTATATGTTTATAAATAGCACTCATAATTAATGCTATTAATAGACAAATCGCAACAATTGCAATTGCTACTATTATTTTATTCTTTATTTTTTTGTTTTTATCTGATTCTTTTGCAATATTTATTATATTTTCATTCGCTTTTTCTTGATATTGTTCTTTTTCCAAATGTTCTCCACTTAATAATTCATTTACATTAATCCCCAAATACGTACACAATTCTAGCATAATAGAAGAATCTGGCATTCCTTTTCCAGTCTCCCATTTAGAAATAGACTTATTAGACATATTTAGCTTTTCTGCTAATTGTGATTGTGTAAGATTTTTTTCTTTTCTACATTGAGCAATAAATTTTCCTATTTTTTCTTGATTCATAATTTTCCTCCTTTAATTATAATTATATACAATATAACTAAAAGACTAAAAATATTAAACTAATTATAAGTAGAATTCTATATTTTATTGTCTACTATTCGTAGATTTTAACAAATTCTCATTGCTTTTATTTTCTTAATTCTAAAATAAAGTCTTTAGGTATAAAAATAAGCCTTAAAATCTTACTTTTAAAGCTTATCATTCTTAATTTCATTATGAATTTTTTTATTTTATCTTCTTTTTTGTCTTTCTAAGATTTTTTATTATTTTTCTAATACACTTTCTTCTTATATTATTATCTATTTTTTGTCTTCTAAATACATAATTTCTTTATTTAGTGATTTGGCAAATTCAATTTCTCTATTAGTACTAAATCCAATATATTGATTTACATTTACTACAAAAATAGCATCAGCCAATTTTATTTTTGACATTTGTAATTCATCTAATAAATCCTCTTCTTCTTTTGTATAATTTCTTTCCATTACATGTGGTGTTATTCCAATAACTGCATATCCTTGTAATTCTAGTTTTTCATGCATCTCTTGTATTTTATCCCAAAATTTTAATGAGCCAACTAAAACCACTATCTTGTTCTTTTTATTCATAACTATCCTCTTCCTATTCCATTTTTTAATTTACAATCTTTTCTAATATTTCTACTTCACAATTTGTTGCATCCAATCTAATCTTTCCTCCAATTGGAATCACTATATCTTCACAATCATGTCCAAAATCATCACATTTTAATATTGGGAAATGGTAATCTTCTAAATTGTTCATGATAACATCTTCGAATTTTACAGTTTCTGTGTCTCCATGATAATGTCCTATCCATAATCCTTTTATTTTATCAAATACTTTATGATATTTTAAAACAGATAAATAACAATCTACCAATTCTAATGGTGTAGAACTAGCATATGCTTCTAAGAACAAAATTTTATTTATTATATCTGGCATATATTCTGTATTTAATAAATTCATTAGAGATTCTAAGTTTCCTCCAACAGCAATTCCTTCTACTATCCCTTCTCTTAAGCACTTCCATTCAGAATTTTTATGTATCTTTCCTATTTCTCCATCGACTAATCTTCGCTTAAAATCTTGAAATTCAAAACTTTTTTTATCTATAAAAGAAAAACTTTTTACATCTGATTGATGAAATGTAACTAAGCCTGTTTTAGCATATATGGCATTTAAATAATTGGTTGCATCACTAATTCCATATACAATTTTAGGATTTTTCTTTATATTTTCATAATCAATTAATCCTAAGCAAGTAAAACTATTTTCTCCTCCTTTTGAAGAAAAAACACCTTTTATGTTTTTATCAGAAAACATATTATTTATATCTTCCGCTTTTTCCTCTTTCGTCGCAGAATACCCTAATGTATTTTTATTGACATAGTTTCCTTTTATACTATTAATTCCTATTTCTTTTAATAATTCTCTTCCTTTATTTAATGCCTCTTCTCTATCTCCCATAATTGGTGTGGAAGGTGATACAATTCCTATGATATCTCCTATTTTTAATCTATCTGCTAACATATTTTCCTCCAATTTTATCTCTCATAATTTGCCACTTCTATCACATTTCCATCTAAATCTAGCATTCCAAAGCAAACATATTTATATGGGCTATCTTGCACATCATCTGGCTCATATAAAATAGTAGCCCCTAAACTCTTCGCTTTTTCAAATGCTTTTTGAATATCTTCTGTATAAATTCCTAACACAGCATTATTTCATACTACTATCTTTTCATCTATTGCTTTTTTATTTAGTAAACCAAAATACATACCATCTTGTCCTTCTATTTCAAAATCAGCCCATCTATCGCCTTCTCTATGTGTTGCTTTTATACCTAAAAATAATTCATAAAAATTAACTGCCTTTTCCATATCTTCTACAAAAAAATATATATGATCTAATTTTATTTTCATCCTTCTCATTCCTTTTTTATATAATTATCTGTATATCAATTTTTCTTCTCCCATTAATCACCATAGTTATGTCCACTTTGTCCACTTAGCTCGATTTCATCTTTCATCAACCATCTAGCTCTTTGCATAGATTTTAATACATTTGACTTTTCTCTATTTATTTCTGAATTTGGTAATACAAAATGTCCTTTACTCGCATAATCTGCAATTGCTACATTTCCCATATATCCTAATATTTCATATAGTTTTTTTGCTCCATCTTTGCTTTCTGAATATTTTGAAAAAATAGTATCTATTCCCTCTGGTTTCATAGATAGTTTTGCCAGCCCCATTAATCCCTCTTTTCCTACAATTGTTTCTGCAAATTGATTTGCTAGTGTTTCATATTCTGGATAATCTGCAAATTCAGATACTAATGCAAATTCTTTTCCTATTAATTTAGAATAAAATCCCCTTTTAGAATATATTCCTTTTCCATATTTCTTCTCGACCATAGTTTGTGCCACTCTTTGAGAAATCGCTTCATCTAATAAAATTGCTCCCCATTCTGGATATTTAACTAATGGATTATCTTTCGAAAATTCAGCATACTTGTTTTTAAATGTCATAATTTTATGTTGTTTATCTCCATACAAATCTTGATGTATTCCATTTGTAAAATGCGATAATTCATGAAATAATACCTCGTCCAAAAAATATGGAGCTTGTCCTTCACATCTTTTTCGATTAATTTTTATAATATTTTTTCCATCAGCAATGATTGCTTGTGCATCACCAGAAAGTGTGTTGTCTTCTACTATTTCTACATTCTGTAACTGTGAATAAATATCTTTCAATTCATCTTTCTTAAATAAACCTATCTCCATTCCCAATTGTATATATTCGTCTATTTTATCATTTAAATAAATACTTTGACTATTCATCTTTTTCTCCTTTAAGGTTTTAATATGTTTTCTAAACGCTTCCCCAAGTTCTTTATAATATCTTTGATACTGTACTTGATAAAGATTGTCTGGATTATTATTATATTGTTTTACCCACTTTTCAAATTCTTCTACATCTACATGTTCATTTTTATGAATACTATTTACTCTATAATAGCCTACATCATTTGCTAAATTCCCATCATCTGCAAAACATTTATTAAGTATAATATCTTTTATTTGATACTTACTAGAGGTTAACATTTCATAAGTAGGAATAATTCTATCAATGTCCACTTTTTCTAATGGAAGCATTTCAAGTTCTTCTAATGTATATCCATCCTTCTTATCTACACAATTATGTTCTTTTTCTTGTTGGAGCTCATTTGCTTGCTCTATCATATTTTCTCTTAAGTGCACATCATATCCATTAGGTTGATTTCTAACTCTTTTCATAAGTTCTTCCATGTAATGTGTATTATTTAAATCTATTGCCAAATCATTTCTATCAAAAAGTTTTTCTATAAATTTGTCTTTCTGCTCTTGAGCTAAATTTTCATAAAATGCATCATTCCCTACAAAATGCGCATCTGGGTTCTCATTTTCAAAATAATAATAACCTAAAATCATTTCTTTAGGAATTTCTTCTCTAAATAATTTATCTGTAATACATTCTACAGGACTGTCATCGTCACTATATAGGACATTTACATTCATCCATCCTCCCAAAATTTTTCTTCCATCGCTGTGTTCGAAAGTAGTTGGTACTGCCACAATAACTATTACATGTTCTTTTTTGGTTCTATAACAAGTATATCCATTCATTCCTAAAATTTGATCTTTATATTTTTCATATGTATCTGATAATCTTCCATAAATCTTACATGTACTTTTTATTGATTTATGCCTTTCATTCATCAAGCCAATTTTCATTATACTTTCAGCTTTTTCTAATTTTGACATATTGGCATACTGATTTTGAATATCTGGTATATCAGAAATACCATGGAGTCCTACATAATAATCGTTTTCTAATCTTTCTTCTAAGTATTTAAATAATTCTCTTCTTTTTATTATTTCCATAAATTTTCCAAGTTCCTTCTATTCTTTCTAAATTTTTGCTATTTATCATACGAATCAATTCTCTACAACTTCCACAAGGTGAATATATAACATCTTTTGCTGAATAAGAAACAAGCTTACTTCTTATTAATATCTAAAAATCTTTATCCATCCTTATTCTCCTCTTAAAATGTACTTTTCAATAGCATTTGCAACACCATCATGATTATTAGAAGTTGTTACATCATTTGCAAATCCTTTTACAAAATCACTGGCATTTTTCATTGCAATTCCTAATCCTGCAAAATCTAGCATTTCTATATCATTTTCTCCATCTCCAATTGCCATAACTTCATCTTGCTTGATATCATATTTTTCCATAACTACCTTAATGGCTTCTGATTTTTTGATTCCTTTTTTTACAATTTCTAAATATTCTGGAACACTGCTGGTTATCTCATATTTTTTTAATATTTCTTCAGAAATTTGTTTTCTTTTCTCTATGATTTTTTCTGGTTTATCAATAAAACAAACTTTATAGATATAATTTTCTGGTTTATTGAAATTTATTTGGTTGAAATTAACTACTTTTAAATTCATTCCTTTCAAATTTTTTGTATTTTTTTGTACCACTTCTGGTATTGTTTCTACATAATGTGTATCTCTTGAGTATATCATAATTGGTAATCTTAATGCTTTTCCTAATTGAATTAATTCTTCTACTTCTTCAGCATTCAAATTTTTTGAGTATAACATTTCTTTTGTCTTATTCTCAACAATCATTCCTCCATTAAAACAAATCGTACATTGATTTTCTTTTCTTAAGTCTAATGCATCTATAAATCTTTCTAATCGATAAAATGACCTTCCACTTGAAATCATGATTTTAACACCTTTTTTTGAGGCTTCTTTTATAACTTCCACTGTTTTCTTTGTTAATTCTTTTTCATCTGTTACTAATGTTCCATCTAAATCAATTGCTACTAATTTATACATGTTTCTGCTCCTCTTCTTTTATTTTTCCTAAAAAATACATACATTCTTTTAAACAATCATAATGACATTCTAAAAATATGCCTTTTTCCCTCATTTTGTTTATTTCTTCTAAGCTTGCCCATTTGACATCTTCTACTTCTTCTTTTTCTAATTGCAATGTTGATAATTCTATTTCTTTTTTTACATAGTACATGTCTAAAAAACAGTCATATGCTCTTTTCGAATATATTAGTTCCATTTCACTTTCTTTTAGTTCTAGTCCCAATTCTTCTTTTGTTTCTCTTAACATAGCTGCTACACTATCTTCCTCTGAAATAACATGACCACCTGTTAAGGCCCATTTTCCATTTTTCCTTTCTGTTCGTTTTTGGATTAGAAATTCATGTTTATCATTTTCAAAACAGATAATAACGATTTGAATAAATTTTTCTTGTGTTATATAACTATCTCCTGTGGTTATCTCTCCTATTGGTTTTCTATTTTTATCAAATAAATCTCTTTTTTCCATACTTTCTCCACCTCTTGACGATTTGTATCTCCTTATTTTTTTATACAAAATCTTTTTTCACTTTAAAAATGTTTTCTTGTTTTATTTTTTCTTGCCATTTTTCTCCTTATCTGGCTCATCAACTAATATTTTGTTTGTTATCTCAGCAAAATTTTCTAATGTTAATTTTTCTGCTCTTACATTTTCATCCAAATCTAATTCTTTTAAAATTCTGATTCCTTCCTCTTTACTCATAAATACTTTTGTATTGGTTAAAGCATTTAGTAATGTCTTTCTTCTTTGCATAAAAGCACTTTTGATAATTTTAAACATAACACCTTTACTTTTCACTTGTACTGGCGGTTCTTTTCTTAATGTTAATTTGATAACTTTTGAAGTCACTTCTGGTTCTGGTATAAATGAATCTTTTGGTACTTCCATGATTCCTTCAGCTGTTGAATAATAATATACAGAATATGTAATGGCACCTGTTTCTTTTTCTCCTGGAATCGCAATTAATCTATCTGCTACTTCTTTTTGTATCATAACTGTGATACTTTCTAAGTCTAGTCGATCTTCTAACAATTTCATGATAATGGGTGTAGTTATATAATATGGTAAATTTGCTACGATTTTAGCAGATTGAAAACCATTTTTTTCTTTTTCATCTTTTATGATTTTATTTAATCTGATTTGTAATACATCTCCATGAATAATTTCAAAATTTTCATATAAAGAAAACCTATCCGTCAAAATTTTTATCATTTTTTTATCTAATTCAATGCATATCACTTTTCCTGCTTTTTCTAATAATTCTTTTGTTAAGGTTCCTAATCCTGGTCCAATTTCAATAACTAAATCTTGTTTAGTAATTTTGCTATTTTCTACAATTGTGTCTACGACATTTTGATTAATCAAAAAATTTTGTCCCAATGCTTTATTCGCCCTAATTTTATATTTTTTCATAATAAATTGGGTATCTTCTAAAATATTACTCATTTTTCTATTTCCTTTCATTTTTTACATATATATTATATGGTAAATCTATCTATTTTTCAATATTTTACATAATTTTTACAATGATATTTTTTTAAGATTTCAAATAGTTTTAGCCTCTACCACTGATAGGATGTATATGTCTTTTATTGTGAAATTTCTGTGTCTTTGTTGCTTTTTATCTGTTTTTAAGATACAATAGAATTGCAAATTTTTAACAAAAGAGGCGAAGCTATGGCTACAAATAAAAAAAGTAAAAAAAATAAAGAAAATAAAAAAGATTTACAATATAAAAATATTTATATTGGTTTAACAGATGATGATAAAAAGCAAGATAATCACAAAATAAAAACGAAAAAAAACACAAAAGAACATAATATAAACCACAATACTGAAAAGGATAAGCACGGAATTAAACTTAATACTGAAAAACACAATGAAAATGATAAACAATTAATAAAAATTAATAATGAAAAAAACAATAGTATGACAAAGATAAAAAAAGAAAAAGATTCCAATGTCATTAGTTTAAATCGTAAATTTGATTCCAAAAATTTAATTTATACAACCAAATTACGTAATACTTTTATTGTGATTATTGTTATTTTTGTCTTACTTTTAGGAAGAATTGGCTATCTACAATTTGTCGATGGTGCTTATTTAACAGAAATGGCCTATCAACAACAAGCCATTAACCAAATTCTTAGTCCTAAAAGAGGAAATATATATGATTCTACTGGGAATGCTTTAGCTATTAGTGCACAAGTAGATACCATAACCATTAACCCAAATAGAATTGTAGGCGATACAGACGAAGAAACAAAAACTTTAAAAGAAACTGTTGCTAAAGGCCTTTCTGATATATTTGAGCTAGATTACAATGAAATATTAGAAAAAGTAAATAGTGAATCACAAGTAGAAACAATTATCAAAAAAGTGGAACAAGAAAAAGTAGATGAATTAGAAGCTTGGATGGAAGAAAATGATATATCTGTTGGTATCAACATTGATGAAGATACAAAAAGATATTATCCTTATGGTGATCTTGCTTCTAGTGTCATTGGTTTTTGTGGAAGTGACAACCAAGGATTAAGTGGAATTGAGTCTAAATGGGATTCAGTTTTAACTGGTACACCAGGCAAAATTGTTAGTGCAAAAGATAGTAGTCAAAAAGAAATTCCAAATGCAGAAGAAAATTATATATCTGCTGAAAATGGTAGTGATATCACATTAACAATTGATTTTAAGGTACAAACTACTATCGAAAAATACTTAGAACAAGCTGTTGAAAAATATGAATGTGAAGATGGTGGAAATGTCATTGTTATGAATCCACAAACTGGTGATATTTTAGGGATGGCTTGCTATCCAGACTATGACTTAAATTCACCATATACCCCCAACTCTACTTTAGCTAAAACTTATGATTCTTTATCTACTGAAGAAAAAAATGAAGCTTTATATAAAATGTGGTCTAATAAATCTGTTGCTGAAAGTTATGAACCAGGTTCTACCTTTAAAATTATAACTTCTAGTGTTGCTTTAGAAGAAGGTATTACAACCCCTAACAAGGAAGGTGATTTCTTCTGTTCTGGATCACAAGTAGTTGAAGATAGAACTATTGATTGTTGGAATAAAGCTAATCCACATGGTTATCAAACTTTAACAGATGCCTTAGAAAATTCATGTAACCCTGCTTTTATCCAATTAGCACAAAGAATTGGAGCTTCTACTTTATATAAATACTATCAAGCATTTGGATTATTTGAATCAACAAATTCTGGATTATATGGAGAACAAACCAGTATCTTCCATGATTTAGATGAAATCGGACCTGTTGAACTTGCAACATATGCATTTGGTCAAAGATTTCAAGTAACACCTCTTCAAATGATAACTGCTATTTCTTGTGTAGCCAATGATGGTGTTTTGATGAAACCTAATATTATCAAATCTATTACCAATACAGATACTGGTGCTGTTACAGAAACTCAGCCTACAGAAGTAAGACAAGTTTTGTCTAAATCAACCGCTTCACAAGTAAAAACTATGATGGAATCTGTTGTAATAAATGGTTCTGGTAAAAATGTTCAAGTTTCTGGATATTCTATTGGAGGAAAATCTGGAACTTCTGAACCTACAGAAGCAAATAAAGATGATGGTTATGTTTCATCATTTGTTGCTATCTCTCCTATTGAAGATACACAAGTTGTTATATTACTGACTTTATATGATCCTCAAAATGAAGAATATGGATACCAAGGTGGTAATGTTGCTGCTCCTGTTGTTTCACAAATGTTATCTGAAATATTACCATATTTAGGAGTTCCTTCTGATACAACTGAAGAAGATAATAATTCCGAAAACTTAATTACCGTTCCTGATATTAGAAATAAAACAATTACAGAAGCTAAAAAAATACTTACTGATGCCGGATTTGATTGCAAAGTTGTTTCTTCTGGAGATGAAAATTCAACATTAGTTGCAGATCAAAATCCAAAACCAGGAGCACAATTAGCTGCTAATTCCATTATTATGTTATATGGTGAAGGTGATACAGTTGCTACTTCTGTTGAAGTCCCTGATTTATCAAATATGAATTTATCACAAGCAACCAATGCTTTAAAAGCGAAAAACTTAAATATTAGTGTAACTGGTTCGGGTATTGTAAAGACGCAAGACTATACAGCAGGTGAACTTGTCCCAGAAGGAACTATTATTAGTGTAACATTAAAACAAACTTTAACAAATGCTCATTAACCATTTATGAGTTATATAATAAAAACGTGAGTTAACAAAATCTTTGATTTCATTAACTCACATTTTTTCTATTCCATTATCTCCTCCTTCCAATATTTTTCTAGTAACTCATCTAATTTTTTAATCTTTTGACTTTTTTTGATTGCTTCTTCTGTATTTTCTCCTTTGAAATAACTTATCCATGCTTGTTTGAATGTCATATCTTTACTGTTTTCAAGTTTAAATTTTGGTAATTGTAAAATATGGATTTCGAGATAATCATTTATAATATTGGTCATCGTATCTTCAGCTACAACCATTCTACTATGATAATCTAAATCTTTATTTAATACAAAATCTAATATATTGATGGTATTTGTTTTTGCAATTTCTCTATCTTCATCGTATTCTAATTGATTCCCATGAATTTGCACATAATATAATAACATCTTTGTCAAAACATGTTCCCCATCAATAATTTGTATACCTATATTTCGTTCTTCATTTTCAGTTGTTTTGATTCTTAAATCCGCAATCCCAAAATTTTCTTCTGCGGGTAAATGTTTTTCTAACTTTTCTAAATATGGATTAATTTTTGCTTCTTTTATCTCTAAGTTTAATATCACCTCTATAAATTCTTTTAATATATCTAAATTTTCTTCTGTATTTAAAACTCGCCTTAGTACAAAATTACTTTTTGCAATAAATTTTCGATTCATATACACGATTTTAGTGCACTAAAATAAATCCTCCTTTTTACTATTTTATTTAGAAGTTTGGAATCTTTTTTATCAATTATGGAATTTTAATAGATGAATTTTTCAACTTTATAAAATATAGATAAACTGATAATTAAATAAACAAATAAATAGAAATTTCTATTGAATAAAAATTATATAATTTCTTTCAGTATACTGTCAAAAAAAGAACTTGTCAACAAGTTCTTTTCGATTTTTTCTATTTTTCACCGCAAAATTCGACAAAAAATGTTTTTAGCTTTTCAATCACTTTTTCAATACTTTCTTTTGGTGTTGAGGCTCCTGCCATGATTCCTACTTTATCAGTTGATTGTATTCCATTAAGCTCTAATTCTGTTTCCTTTTCTATCAATAAAACTGTTTTACAATATTTTTTTGCAATCTCATATAATTTTTTTGTATTTGAGCTATTTTTTCCTCCAATAACAATCATACAATCTACTTTTTTTGCCATCTCTTCTGTTTCTTTTTGCCTAATTTCTGTTGCTTGACATATAGTATTTTTTATAACCAACTCTATATCTCTTGGTAATTCATTTTTTATAATTTCTTCTATAATATAAAATTTTTCTAAACTATATGTTGTCTGTGAAATTACCAATAATTTTTTTATTCCTGACTTTTCAAGTGCTTCCAAAGCTTTTATGGTATCTTCTTCTTTTTCTATTACAAATTTGTTTTGTCCACAATAGCTTAATGTTCCTATAATTTCTGGATGTTTCTTATTTCCTAAAAGAAAAATATAATATCCTTTATTAGCATATTCTTCTACAATTTGATGAATTTTTAATACTTTTGGACAAGTATAATCTATTAATTCTACCTGTTCTTCTTTAGCCTTTTCATAAATCTGTTTTGGTATTCCATGAGCACGAATAATTGTCTTTCCTTTGGCATCTTCGATACTCTCAATAAATTGCATTCCTAGGTTTTCTAATTCTTTAACCACCTCTTGATTATGCACAATTTCTCCTAATCCATATATTGTTTCATTTTTCTTTAATGCTTCCTTTGCTCCATCTACTGCTCTTTTTACCCCATAGCAAAAACCAGCTGTTTTTCCCACTATTAGTTCCATTTTCTTATTTCTCCCCATTCTACAATATCTAGTTTATTGTATAGAAAAAATCATCTTTTATCTTGACCCTATATAAGATTTTTTCGTATACAACAAGGTTAAGTTTCTTATTTTACCATCTCTAAAATTTCTTCTTTTAATACTTCCACAATTTTTTCTTGTGGTACTTTTTTTATAATTTCTCCTTTTTTAAATAGAAGTCCTTCTTTTACACCACCTGCTATCCCTATATCTGCTTCTCTTGCTTCTCCTGGCCCATTTACTGCACATCCCATGACTGCAACTGTGATATCTGATTCTATTGTACTTAAAAATTCCTCTACCTCTTTAGCCATAGGAATTAAGTCAATCTGTGTTCTTCCACAAGTAGGACAAGCAACTAATGTTGGCACTTTATGATACAAATTACAATCTTTTAATATTTCTTTTGCCACTTTAATTTCTTTTACTGGATCATCTGAAAGAGAGACTCTTATGGTATCTCCTATTCCATTTCTCAACATGTATCCTAATCCAATGCTAGACTTTACAGTTCCACTAAATTCTGTTCCACTTTCTGTAATCCCTAAATGTAAGGGACAATCGAAAGCTTTTGCTGCTTCTTCATAACTTTCTATACATAAATCTAAATTAGACGCTTTTAATGAAATTAAATAATCTTCAAAATCTAATTTTTTCAAAATCTCTATATGTCTATTAGCACTTTCTACCATTGCCTTTGCTGTTGGTTTTCCATATTTCTCTAATAAATCTTTTTCTAAAGAACCTGCATTTACACCAATTCTAATAGGTATATGATGTTCTTTGCATTGATCTACAACTGCTTTTACTTTGTCTTCACTTCCAATATTTCCTGGATTAATTCTAACCTTATCTACACCTGCTTTTATAGCCTCTAGTGCAATTCTATAATCAAAATGTATATCTGCAACAATAGGAATATGAATTTGTTTTTTGATTTCTTTTATAGCTTTCGCATCTTCCATATCTAATGCTGCTACTCTAATAATTTCACATCCTGCTTTTTCCAAGTCCAATATTTGCTTCACAGTCGCTTTTATATCTTTTGTTTTTGTATTACACATAGATTGAATAACTACTTTGTTTTGTCCACCTATTTGCACATTTCCTACCATAATTTTTCTTGTTTTTGTTCGATTCATTTTTTATTCCTTCCTTTTCCATTTTTTTGTCCAATTGGGACGTTTCTGTTTGGACATTTTTTATTTAACATTAATTTTTAAGAAAAGCAAATGTATTAAATTTTATGAAATTACGAATACAAATAGAAGAATATTAGAAACTCTTAAATTATCTGATAGAAAATTGAAACTTACAGTTCAAGTTAATTCCTACCCGCTAATTTTAGAATTTTTATTCTACAATGCTCGCCAAATAATAAATAAAATTTAATACATTTGCTTTTTATAAAATGTGAATATATTATAAAATGTCCAAACAGAAACGTCCCAAATTGTCCCTATTTAGAAGCTATATAGTATCCGACTCCTCTTTTAGTTATTAATATTTTTGGTGATGATGTATCTTTTTCAATTTTTTCTCTTATTCTTCTTACAGTTACATCTACTGTTCTAATATCTCCATAATATTCATATCCCCAAACTTTTTCTAGTAATGTTTCTCTTGTAACCACTTGTCCTGGTTGTGATGCCAAAAATTTAATAACCTCAAATTCTCTTACTGTCAAATCAATTATTTCTCCCCTGATTTTTACTTCAAATTTATCTAAATCTAATTCTAAATCATTAACAATAATTTTATTTTCTTTCTTTTTTGAATTGTCATTATCTATTCTAGTTACAGCAATATTTTCCACTTTTCTTAAATTTGCTTTTACTCTTGCAATTAATTCTCTAACACTAAATGGTTTTGTTATATAGTCATCTGCTCCTAACTCTAATCCTAATATTTTATCGATTTCACTATCTTTTGCTGTTAACATTAAAATTGGTACATTATATGAATTTTTTATTCTTTTACATACAGATAATCCATCCATTTTTGGAAGCATAATATCTAACAAAATTAAATCTGGATATTGCTCTAAAGCAATATTTAGTGCTGTTACCCCATCACTTGCTTCAATGACATTATATCCTTCTTTTTTTAAATTATATACTAATATTTCTCTTATTGGTTGTTCATCATCAACAATCAAAATTGTTTTTTGATCTCTATCCATTTCTTCTTCCACAAAAACTCCGCCTTTCTTCCTTAGCTTTATTTTCATACTTATATTTATATCACAATTATTTTCATTATACAAGTAATTTGTTAAAAAATCTTTGTTGGGGACGTGCCAAATCGTTCAAAAATTGAACAAAAGGGACAGACCATAACCCGACTGAGGTGGAACATCTATTATATAAAGGAAAGAATCGATTTTGCGTATCTAAATTTGAATTTAGAAAGAACCAATAAAAATGTGAGGGATGTTCATTTTTAATGAAAGCGACTCACATTTTTATTGTGTTATTGTCTTAGACAACAAGGTTCTGGGGTACCCGACTGTAATCTTTGATTGCTATGTCGGGTCAGGTTCTTATTTCTATGAAAATTTAGCTTATACAAAATCGTGAGTAACTTTATATAATAGATGATCTACCTCAGTCAGGTTATGGTCTGTCCCTTTTGTTCAATTTTTGAACGATTTGGCACGTCCCCAACGTTTCATCTGTCCTTTTAGTCAAATCTATTGACATTCAGACTATTTAGGCATATACTAAAGGCGTAAAATTTTAGTAAAAGGAGGCAATTAAGAATGGATAACATGATAGAAATTAGATGGCATGGTAGAGGTGGTCAAGGTGCCAAAACAGCATCTTTATTATTAGCTGATGCAGCTTTTAATACTGGTAAATATATTCAAGGATTTCCTGAATATGGTCCTGAAAGAATGGGTGCCCCTATCACTGCATACAACAGAATTAGTAAAACACCTATCACGATTCATAGTAATATTTATGAACCTGATTATGTGGTAGTTGTGGATGACACGCTTTTAGAATCAGTTGATGTTACTTCTGGTTTGAAAGAAACAGGAGCAATTGTTATTAACACAACAAAATCTGATGAATATCTAAAAAAAGCGTTAAAAGGATATTCTGGAGAAGTTTACACAATTGACGCTAGAAAAATTTCAGAGGAGGCTTTAGGAAGATACTTCCCAAATACACCTATGTTAGCCGCAATTGTAAAAGTAAGTAAAATCATGACTGATGATGAATTATTAGAAGATATGAAGGGATCTTTTAAACATAAATTTGCTAAAAAGCCTGAGGTTATAGACGGAAATATGAAAGCTTTAGAGATGGCTTTAAAAGAGGTTAAAAAAATTCAATAAGGAAAGCATGCATACCGAAATCAAAGATTTCTATGCATATATGTGAAGACTGCTCCGCAGTACTGAATTTTAAGAAAGGAATGATGTAAAAAATGACAGATATAAATGCAAACACTCCTATGGAGAAATTAACTCCTGGTGGTGATATTTATACTGCTGGAAATGCAAGAGAATTTAAAACAGGTGACTGGAGAAGTTCTTATCCTGTATTTCTATCTGATAAATGCAAACAATGTGGTTTATGCTTCCCTGTTTGTCCAGAAGATGCTATTCCAGTAGGAAAAGAAGATTTAAAAAGAAAAGATTTCAATTATGATTACTGTAAAGGTTGTGGTGTATGTGCCAAAGTATGTCCTTTCGGTGCTATTGAAATGAGAGAGGAAGGTGTTGAATAATATGAGTATTAGAGAAAGATTAAGTGGTAATGAAGCAGCAGCAACTGCTATGAAACAAATTAATCCAGATGTTGTCGCAGCCTTCCCTATTACACCTTCAACAGAAATTCCTCAATACTTCTCAACTTTTGTTGATAATGGTCTTGTGGATACAGAATTTGTTGCTGTTGAAAGTGAACATAGTGCTATGAGTGCTTGTATTGGTGCAGAAGCCGCAGGAGCAAGAGCTATGACAGCTACATCTGCTAATGGATTATCTTTAATGTGGGAAATGATCTATATTGCTTCTAGTTTACGTTTACCTATTGTTATGTCTTTAGTAAACAGAGCTGTATCAGGACCTTTAAACATTCATAATGACCATTCAGATGCTATGGGTGTTAGAGATGCTGGTTGGATTATGTTATTTTCAGAAAACAACCAAGAAGCTTATGATAACCTTTTAATGGCACATAAAATTGCAGAAAATAAAAATGTTATGCTTCCATTAATGGTATGCCAAGATGGATTTATTACTTCTCATTCTATTGAAAATATAGAACTAGTTGAAGATGATAAAGTAAAAGAATTTGTTGGAACATATAAACCAGAACATTATTTATTAAATAAAAATGAACCAATTGCTGTTGGTCCATTAGATTTACAAGCTTATCTATTTGAACATAAAGCTGGGCAAGCAGAAGCTATGAAAAATGCAAAACAAGTGATTTTAGATGTAGCAAAAGATTTTGAAAAAATGACTGGCAGAAAATATAGTCTTTTTGAAGAATATAAATTAGATGATGCAGAAATTGCTATTGTTTGTATGAACTCAACAGCTGGTACTACAAAATTTGTTGTTGACAAGTTAAGAGAACAAGGTGTAAAAGCAGGTTTATTAAAACTTCGTGTATTTAGACCATTCCCAGTAGAAGAAATTGCAAAAGCATTATCACATCTAAAAGCAATTGCTGTATTAGATAAAGCGGATTCTTTAAATGCTGCTGGTGGTGCTTTATTTGAAGATGTTACATCTGCTATGTATGTAAACAATATTCATGTACCTGCAGTTAACTATGTGTATGGTATTGGTGGTAGAGATACAAAAGCTGATGACATTGAAAGTGTATATACAGATTTATCAGAAATCGTAAAAACTGGAAAAATAGATAATCCTTATCGTTATTTAGGATTAAGAAAGGAAGGTGACAAATAATGCCTTATAATGTAAAAGAAATCGTTGCGAATAAACCTTCAAGATTTACTTCTGGACATAGAATGTGTGCTGGTTGTGGAGCTCCTCCTGTTGCTAGACATATTATGAGAGCTTTAAAACCAGAAGATCATGCAGTTGTTGCCAATGCTACTGGATGTATGGAAGTTTCTACTTTTATTTATCCATATACTGCTTGGACAGATTCATTTATACATACAGCTTTTGAATGTGCAGGTGCTACACTTGCAGGAGCAGAAGCAGCTTATGTTTCTATGAAAAAACAAGGAAAATTGCCAGCTGATGGTGATACAAAATTCATCGCTTTTGGTGGAGATGGTGGAACATATGATATCGGTTTACAATCTTTATCAGGTGCTATGGAAAGAGGACATGATTTGGTTTATGTATGTTATGATAATGGTGCATACATGAATACAGGTATTCAACGTTCTTCTGCAACACCTAAATATGCAGATACCACTACCTCACCTGCTGGAACCGTTATTCCTGGAAAAACACAATGTAGAAAAGATTTAAGTAAAATCATGGTAGGACATCATATTCCTTATGTTGCTCAAACCATTGCTTATATGAATTTTAAAGATTTATATGAAAAAGCTGAAAAAGCCATTTATACAGAAGGTCCTGCATTCTTAAATGTAATGTCACCATGCCCTAGAGGATGGGGATATCCAACAGAAGATTTAATGAAAATCAACAAACTTGCTGTTGAAACATGCTATTGGCCTTTATATGAAGTTGTTAATGGTGTATATCATATTTCATATAAACCTGCTAAAAAATTACCAATTGAAGAATTCTTAAAACCACAAAAAAGATTTAGACATATGTTTAAACCTGGCAATGAGTGGATGATTGAAGATTTCCAAAGAATTGTTGATGAAAGATGGCAAGAATTATTAGATTTAGAAGAAATCACAAATAAGAATAAATAACTAAAAAAGGGATTTTGGGGACGGACTCAAAATTCCCTTTTTTAATTATAAATCAAAAAAATTCTGAAAAGATATATTCATTTAAAATATACTATATGTCTTTCAGAATTTTTCCTTTACATCACACATATCAACAACTGTATTTTCTTTTTAATCTTTACTTTCTATTACTATCAAAATTCCTTTTTCCATTTCAATATGTGCTATATCCTCAATTATTTCATTGCTAATTCCTAAACTAGTTCCAATTGGTAAATTGTATCTATTTAAAGGATATTTAAAACCTTTTAAAGTTAATCCTTCTACTGTACTAGTTAACGGAATTAGTGATATGTATTTTCCATAAACTTTATCTTTTTCTAAAGTCTTTTCTGCATTAATTAAATAGATTCGATTATAGCCATCGATAATCTGGCATGGAATATTGGCTTCTAATGCATCTTTTAATATGTGAATATTAGCAAGTGCATGATCCATTCTCTTCCCTAATGCTCCTAAAATGGTAATCTCAGAACTTTTCATTTGAATTGCCAACTTTAATGCAATATCTGTATCTGTATTATCTTTTTCAGAATTAAATGTATGAAAAATAATTTTCGGTTGCTTTTTATAAAATTCTAGTATTTCAGGAGAAACTGAATCAAAATCTCCTACTACATGATTTGGTATTATCTTTAATTGATATAATGCCTCTAATCCTCTATCTCCTGCAATTACATTTTGACCGTACATGTTTTTCACAATATATTTTTAATTCTTCAATATTTATATCTCCACCTGACACGATTAATGTTTCCATTTCTTTCTCCTTTTCATAACCAATTTTTTTCTATAAGAAAAAGCCATGATAAATTCTAACTAGGAATGCATCATGGTTTTATACTTTTTTATCATGTCTATGTAATCTTATTCTTCCTCTGGTGCTTCTACAGGACAAACACCTGCGCAAGTTCCACAACTGATACAAGCTGATTGATCAATTACAAATTTATCATCTCCTTGTGATATACATTGTACTGGACATTCTGCAGCACAAGCTCCACATGATATACATTTATCTGTTATTTTATATGCCATTATATTCACCTCCTTTAATTTCTTGTTTCTCTATTGTTTCTATGTTTTGATTCTTTATTTATTCCTTCTTTTTATGACTGTTGTTTAGTGTTGGTGTTTGGTGTTTTTTCTTTCTATTCTTCTCTCATTCCTTCATCTTCTTTTTCTAATTTTTCTAACTCTTCTAATTCTTTCTGATGTTCTATTTCTTCTTTATCTAATCTTTCTTTTTCTGCATCTTTAATTACTTTGATATCTTTTACATCATATCTTCTATAAATATATGTGTCTCCATCTTTAATTTTTACTCTTACTCTTTCTTTAAGGGTTTCTATAGAATCAACTTCTCCCTCACCTTCTTCTGTTTTTACGATTGCTCCGATATGTGGTAATTTTTTTAATTTTTCTTCATAAACTTCACTTTCATATTTTAAGCAACACATTAGTCTTCCACAGTTTCCAGATATTTTTGAAGGATTTAATGAGATATTTTGTTCTTTTGCCATTTTGATAGATACAGCTTCGAAATCATTTAAGAATGTGCAACAACATAATTCTCTTCCACATACACCATTTCCACCAATTTTTCTTACTTCATCTCTTACTCCAATTTGTCTTAATTCTATTCTTGTTTTATATATGGCTGCTAAGTCTTTTACCAATTCTCTAAAATCAATTCTTCCATCTGCTGTAAAATAAAATAAGATTTTACTATTATCAAATTTTACTTCTACATCTGTTAATGTCATTTCTAATCCATGTTCTTTTATTTTCTTTTTACATACTTCAAAGGCTTTTTTCTCTAAAACTCTACATTCATCATAATGTTTATAATCTTTTCCATTGGCAATTCTAACAACAACCTTTAAAGGCTCTACAATTTTATCTTCTGGAACAGTTCTATTTGGAATTATAACCTCTCCAAATTCTTCTCCCTGTGCTGTTTCTACAATAACCTTGTCACCTTTTTTTAATTTCCATTTTTTTGGGTTAAAGAAATAGATTTTTCCTAATTTCTTAAATCTTACGCCTACAATATCTTTCAATTTACTTCCTCCCACATATTAAATATCATGTTATCTATACACATATCATAATTTGCATTTTGATTCAATCTTTTTTTGGTATTTTCTATTATATCAATACAATTTGCATATTGTGTGTTTTCTTTTGCTAATTTTAATAAGATTATATTTATATAATCTAATATATTCATAATTTCATCTTTAGATTGATATAGTGGTTCCCCTAATTTTATCAATTCTGTCATATCTGTTTTGTCTAATTTTTCTATCATAGCTTCAATATTCTCATATTCTTCTCTTTTATATTTTAATATGATAGCTTTCCCGATACTTCCTTGAAATGCTTCTAACATATTTTGACTAATATTTGTTAGTCCATATGTTTTTTCCATATATTGCTTTATATATTTTGCTTCAATAGGTTGAAATGCAATTTTCATACATCTTGATTTAATCGTATTTAAGAATGCATTTTCATTACTACCTATCAATATGATTGTACTATATTCTGGTGGTTCTTCTAATGTTTTTAATAAACAGTTTTGAGCTTCAGTTGTCATTTTATCGGCATCATTGATGATATATACTTTTTTATTAGAAATAATTGGTTTTTCTTGTATCTTTCTTTGTAAATATCGAATTTGTTCAATTTTTATACTATTCCCATCTGGTTCTAAGTATAAAAAATCAGGATGATTATTAGATATAAATTCAATACAAGATTTACATTGATGACATCCTTTTTCATTTTCGTTTGTGCATAATATAATCTGAGCAAAACTTTTTGCCATCATTTGTTTCCCAATACCTTCTATTCCTACAAACATATAGCTATGAGACACTTTATTTTCAACTACAGCTCTTTCTAACTCTTTTTTTATTTGTTCATTTCCTATAATCTCATCAAACATCAATGATTTCGCTCCTTTTTTCAATCATTATTATTATATAATAAAACAATTGATTTTTCAATAACTAAAAACATTTCCATCTAAATTCTCTAAAAAAGTGTTACCATTTCCCCCTTCCAATCTGAGAGGAATGATATCTTATATTTTTAAGGTTCTCGGCTACCCTCCAATTCCCGTTTAAGAAATTCTAATATCTAAATCATAACAATACCCGAAGACAGGACCCTTTACGATTTAGATATAAGAATTTCTAAAACTATTCCGGTCGCATTCGAACATTTAAAAATATAAGATATCATTCCTCTCAGATTGGAAAGGCAAAATGGTAACAAAAAAATAGAGACCTTACATCTCTATCTTTTAATCCACATGTCCCCATTTATTTAATGGCCATATTCTTATCGCTACTGTACTTTCTATTTTTTCTAATGGAATACAACCAAAAGCTCTACAATCTGTACTATGTGTTCTATTATCTCCCATTGCAAACACTGTATTTTCTGGAACAACAAAATCTGAAAAACCTGGACCTTCTACATCTGTTATAACGCCATCTTGTAAATATGGTTCATCCAATTCTTCTCCATTTATATAAACTTTTCCTTCTTTAATTTCTACATGTTCTCCTGGAAGTGCTATAACTCTTTTTATATAACTTTCTTTTCCAATTTCTAATACATATTTTACAAACTTTGAAAATATATTGGTAGGTTCATTTTCATATTTCGCTACTGGGTCATTTTCATCTATTTCTGAACTTGTATAAAATTTCTTACTTGGTGCTTCAAATGTAATGATTTCTCCTCTTTCTGGTAAAGTTTTTGTAGTTCTTGTCCATCTATTTAGCCACAATCTTTGATCTTGCTCTAATGTTGGTTTCATTGACACTTGTTGAACAATCGTTGGTGTTCCTATAAAATATCTGAATAATAATGCTAATACAATCGCTATAATGATACAATATACCCATTCTAATATTTCTTTTATCTTTGGATTCAATTTTCTCTCTCCTTTAACTTTAAAAAATCTAATTTATTATACATTAATTCTTTCTATTTTGCAATTCCAATCGTTATTTTTTTTATAATTATAAATTTTCAATATGGATAATTTTTAACTTTTAGTTGGTATTCTGATAACTACTTCTGTACCTTGTCCTACCGTACTTTTTATATCAATACTTCCGCCATTTTTATCAAGTATCTCTTTAGCAATAGAAAGTCCTAGACCAGTTCCTCCCATTTCTCTTGTACGTGCTTTATCTACTCGATAAAATCTCTCAAATATTCTAGATAAATCTTCTTCTGGTATTCCAATTCCATTATCAAAAATTTTTATATATGCATCATTATATACAAATCCTACATATATTTTAATTTCTCCACCTTCTGGTGTATATTTTATACTGTTTGTTAAAATATTTAAAATAACTCTTTCAATATCATCTTTATCTGCATAAACTGGTGGAACATCTGCTGTCACAAAAGAATTTACTGTATGATTTTTCTTTTTGATTTCTATAGCTAATTTATCTTGACATTTTTTTACAAGTTCGCCTAAATCAAAAGATACTTTTTTTACTCTATTTTTATTATTATCATATCTTGATAAAGTTAATAAGTCTGTAACAAGTCTTGCCATTCTTCGTGCTTCTGATGCAATGACATTTAAAAACTTGTCCTGTGTTTCTTTATCATATTCTCCCTCTAATAAAGTATCTGCATATCCCATAATAGATGTAATTGGGGTTTTTAATTCATGTGACACATCTGCCACAAATTCTTTTTGCATGTTGTCCAATTTTACATGTTCTGTTATATCTTGAATAACAGCTATTACACCATTTGGTCTATCTGATTCATTTTTAAAAGGAGCAAAAAATACATTCATATATTTATCTTCTACTTGAATTCTTTGTTCTGTTGATGTCCAGTTTTCTAGATAAATAATTTTTTCCATGTTAATTCCCAATTTAAATTTTGCAAAAATATCATCAAAAGTAATATCTTCTGGTCTAATACTTAAGAATTTTTTTGCTGCTGGATTAATTAAGATAATTTCTCCCTCCATGTTAAAGGCAATGATTCCATCTGTCATATGTAAAAGAATGGTTTCTATTTGATTTTTTTGTGTAGAAACTTCACTTAATTTCTCCTTTAACTCTGTTGTCATAACCCCCAATACATTTTCTATATTTACCATATCTTTTTTGTTTTTAGATTTTTTTACTTCTTCTTTCGGTGAATTCATTTTGTCTTTTTTCTTTTCTTCTTCTGTTATTTTCTCTGCACTTTTTATCAATTTATTAATAGGATAAATAACAAATCTAGATAAAACAATGGCTATCAAAATACCACTTATCAAAAATACAATTCCTGCTATAATTAATGCTGTTATATTGGTATTTCTCATTTGCTCTACATATTCAGCTAGTTCTCCTACATTTCCAATTTCTTTATTACTAAGATTGATTTCTAAATTATTGATTGATTGTATATATACAAGCCCTAATCCTGTAATGACAATGATACCTATCAAAAAAAATACAACAATGATTTTAAATTGAATACTTCTAAACATTCTTTTCCCTCTCATTTATTTGGGGCTCTATCTAGTAAAAAATTGAAACCTTTCTTTATGCTCTTTTTGCTTTTATAGTTTCTAAAATTTGTGCGTAAATTTTATTTTCTACATTATCAGTCGCAACTGTAAATGCTTTCTCCCCCATATTTTTACATTTATTTTCATCTAATACAATTTTTTCTATATTCATATTTAATTTTTCTCCAGTCAATTCATTATCTAATATAATATCTGCCGCTCCAACATTTTGTAATACTTTTGCATTATATAATTGATGATCATGACTGACATTTGGCAATGGCACTAATATAGATGGTTTTCCTAAATTTGCAATTTCTGTAATTGTCATCGCGCCACTTCTTGCGACAATGACATCTACTATATTCATTATCTCTTCCATATTATATATATATGGAAGGATTTTCATATTTTTTATATGATTAATATTTTTATGATTATTTTCTAGTTCTTCTTTTACAATATCATATTGCTTTGGTCCTGTTGCCCAAATTATTTGATAATTCTCATTTAATTCAGATTTTATTATTTCCATTATTGCATTATTAATTCTTCTTGCCCCTTGACTTCCTCCAAATACTAAAGCAATTGGCATTTCCTTTTTTAATCCAGATTTTTTTATAATTTCATCTTTTTGTTGTTCTGTGTAATTTTGTTTTTTTATTTTCACAGGTGTTCCTGTATGTATAATTTTTTTTGCATGTTTTATTCTTTCTATAGCATCTTCAAAAGACACTAAAATTGTATCTGTTTTTTTGGCTAACATTTTTACAGCTTTACCAGGAAAAGCATTGCTTTCATGCAATACTGTTGGAATCTTTAATTTATGTGCCGCTGATATGGTTGCACCACAAATATATCCCCCTGTTCCTATAACAACATCTGGATTGATTTCTTTTAATATTTTTTTTGCTTCTCCAAATCCTTTTAAGGTTTTTATCATTTTTTTTATATTATCAATAGATATTTTTTTACTTAATCCATATGCATCAATTGTTTTTAATTCATACCCTGCTCTCGGAACCAAATCATTTTCCAGACCTCTAGTTGTTCCTATAAAAATGATTTTAGAATCTTTTTGTTCTTCCTGTATTTTTTTTGCTATGGCTAATCCTGGATTGATATGACCTGCTGTTCCTGCTGCTGCAATAACTACTTTCATTTCTTCTTTCATTCCTTTCTTAGCTAGATTTCTAAGGACGAAAAGGGATTTTTCTTCTTATTCTTTTTTCGCTCCTGCTTTTGAAATATTTAAGAGTATTCCCATTTCACAGAGTAATATAAACAGTGATGTTCCTCCGTAACTGAAAAATGGTAATGGCATTCCTGTTGCTGGCATTGATGAAGTAACAACTGCAATATTAATGATTACTTGAATAGCAATTTGTGCTGTAATTCCTATAGCAATTAAACTACCAAACATATCTGGAGACTTCATTGCAATTAAAATTCCTCTCCATATAAATATTCCAAATAATATAATAACAATTGCACATCCTATAAATCCTAATTCTTCGCCTAGTATTGAAAATATGAAGTCATTATGTGGCTCAGGAATGTATAAATATTTTTGTTTACTTTCCCCTAATCCAGCTCCAAATAATCCGCCTGAACCAATGGCATATAAGCTTTGAATTACTTGCCACCCATCTCCTGTTGGATCACTCCAAGGGTTTAAGAAAGTCGTAACTCTTTGTAATCTATATGGTTCTAAAAGAACCAATCCTATAACTCCAGGTACTCCAACCACTAAAGCTGACACAAGAAAATGCCAGAATTTACAACCTGCAATAATCATCATAATTGCTACAATTCCAACAATCAGAATGGATGCACTAAAATGTGGTTGTATTAATAATAAAACAATAATTGGTGCTATCATCATGATATGTTTTAAAAAGCCTTTTCCATATTTATTTAATTCATCTCTATTTTTTACTAATATTCCTGCATAAAATAATATCATTAATAATTTTACAATTTCAGATGGTTGAAATGAAAAAGATTCTGTAATATATATCCATCTTTTGGCACCATTTACTTCTCTACCTATAAATGGTACTGCTAGTAACAATAGAAATGCAACAATATATGCTAACTTATAATATTTTTGATAAAATCTATAATCAATGTTAGAAATTACCCACATCATAAATAGTCCTGCTACTGCGAAAATTGCTTGCCTAAAAAAATATGAATAACTATTTCCACTTTCAGAAAGTGCTGATGGTGAACTTGCTGAAAGTACCATGATTAATCCTATTGATAACAGCAATAATATGGTTATCAATAATGTAAAATCAATTGGGTTTTTTAGAAAGCTTGAAAAACTCTTACCTTTCTTTTTTGCCATTCTTTTTTATCATTCCTTTCTCAAGAAAAAAAGCCATATGTTTTAAATTCTTTGTTCTTTTGGAAAAGAATTAATTTTTTTCGACCTTTTCTTTTGTCCTTTTCATGATTATATAAAAATCTTTGATTTTATAGTTCATGTTTTTTGATTATATAGAAAATATATAAAACACATTTTCTACTTTTACACTATTGAACTTTTTAATACATAACAAGGTTAAGTTCCTTATATAATCTTTAATCCAATAATACATAATAATAATGTTGCTACACTAAATACAACAACTACTTTATTTTCCTTCCAACCTGATAATTCAAAGTGGTGATGCAATGGTGCCATTTTGAAAAATCGTTTTCCTGTCTTTTTAAAATATACCACTTGTATCATAACTGATATCGTTTCTAATACTGGTATTAGTGCAATAACAAGTAATAATAATGGCATTTCTAGGTATAATGCTAATCCTGATATAACGCCTCCTAGCATAAGAGAACCTGTATCTCCCATAAACACCTTAGCTGGATGAATATTAAACATTAAAAATCCTAAAACTGCACCAATTACAATACTTGCAAATATAGATACTTCATATAGTTGTAAACTAATTCCTATAATTGCTAGACAAGTAATAATAATAGCACATACACTAGATGATAACCCATCAATTCCATCTGTCAAATTGACTGCATTTGTTGCTCCTAATATGACAAGAATTGCAAATGGTATATACACAAAAACAGGCATATCAATATATGTTTTGATAATTGGTATATATGTTTGTGTTTCAATTTTTAATCCATATACTAAATAAATAACATACGCTACAGAAATGATAAGTAATCCTATCATTTTATAGCTTGGTTTTAGTCCTTCGGTATTTTTTAATACTAACTTTTTAAAATCATCTATAAATCCAATTAAACCAAATCCAATCGTTAATAATAATATTGGTAACAATCTATGTGCTAAATCGGTTTCCCCTATTATGGATAAATATGTATACGTTCCTATTACTACTAAAATCATAGTAATAATGATAATAATTCCTCCCATTGTTGGAGTTCCTTGTTTTTTCAAATGAGATTGTGGTCCGTCATCTCTTTCTATTTGCCCTACTTTTCTTTTTTTCAATATCGGTATAATGATAAATCCCATGATAATCGATACGATAAATGCGATTATCAATACTTTTGCCTCGAATATCAATTTAATCCAACCTTTCTTTTGTTTTATTTTTTCTTATTCTTTGTTTCATTTTCTAATTCTTCTATAATATCTCTAACAATCACTCTCTCATCAAATGGATATTTTTCTCCATTAATTTCTTGATATGGCTCATGTCCTTTTCCTGCTAAAATAACAATGTCTCGTTTCGTTGCCATTTTGATTGCTTCTTTTATTGCTTCTGTTCTATCTATGATTACTTCATATTTTCCATTTGTTTTTTTCATTCCTTCTTCTATTTGCTCTACTATCTTGTTAGGATCTTCTGTTCTTGGATTATCAGATGTAATAATTGTAAAATCTGCAATTCTTCCTGATATTTCTCCCATAATTGGTCTTTTACCAGCATCTCTATCTCCACCACAACCAAATACAGATATGACTTTTCCTCTTGTATAACTTTTTGTCGCTTGCAATATATTTTCCAAACTTTCTGGTGAATGTGCATAATCAATCATAATTGGTATTTCTCTTTTATTATCTACTAATTCAGATCTTCCTGGTACTCTTACTTCTGCTAAAGCTTCTTTTATAGGTTCAGGAGCAATTCCAAATTTTTGTGCAACACAAATAGCCGCTAATGAATTATATACACTAAACCTTCCAGGTATTCCTGTTTTTACTCTTTCATTTTTATCTTTTAATTTTACTTTAAAATCTACATAAGAATTTGTAATGGTAATATCTTTTGCTAAAAGATTTGCATAATTATCAATTCCATATGTCGTAATATTACTATCTGGGAATAATCTTGGTATTTTTGCTCCATGTAAATCATCTGCATTTGTGATTCCTGTTTTACACATTTTAAATAATTTTAATTTTGAGTGAAAATAGTCTTCCATATCTGGGTGCTCTTTTGGACTGATATGATCTTCTGAAAAGTTTGTAAATACGACTATATCAAAATTACATCCCTCTACTCTATTTAATTTCAAACTTTGTGATGAAACTTCCATAACCACCACTTCAACACCTTGTTTTACCATTTCATCAAATGTTTGTTGTAATTCTAAACTTTCTGGTGTTGTTCTGTCACTATCTTTTACTTTTTTTCCATTAATATATGTTGCAATCGTTCCTATTAATCCTACTTTTTTGCCTGCTTTTTCAAATATTTCTTTTATCATAAAAGTAGTTGTTGTTTTTCCTTTTGTTCCTGTAACACCGATTAATTTAAATTTTCTTGATGGATGATTATAGAAATTATCTGATACAATAGCTAATCCTTCTCTTGTATCTTTTGCCATGACAACTGTTATATTGTCTGGTATTTTAGCTCCTTTTAAGTTACAGCCTTCTTGTATCATAATGGCTACTGCACCATTTTCTATAGCATTTTCCACATATTGGTGACCATCTGTTGAAAATCCTTGTATTGCTACAAATAAATATCCTTGTTTTACATTTTTTGAATTGTTTTCAACTCCAGATATTTCAATATCTAAATCTCCTTTTACTTTTAAATTTTCTAAACCTACTAACATTTCTTTTAATTTCATTTTTTTCAATCCTTTCGATTATTAATACTTAATTATATGCAAATTATTCCATTTAATCTCTCATATTATATAACTAAAATTATTTTTTGTATAGAGTTTTTATACTTTTTTACTCTTAAAATGTAACGATTCAGTAATATAATTTTTTATAATGAGTTCTTGATATTTATTTTTTATAAATTCCTCGGCTCAATACGTACTCTAGCCTTTCTAAATATAAAAGAAACGAGCCTCTCGCTATTCCCGCTTCCTCATTTCTTTTATATTAAGAAAGGCTACAAGCACTCCAATCACATTCGTCATTTATAAAAAATAAATATCAAGAACTCATTTAATACCAAGGTAGTTGTATTCTATAACATGCAACAAAAAAGCTGAGGCAGAAAACTTTCACAGTTCTCCACCCCAACTATTGACATTCAACCTTTATATATATGTTTATTTAAATATATTTTTTAAATATCTATAGCGAATATAGAAACCAATTGCTCCTAGTAATACAATTGCAATAAGCGCTTTCATAATCATTGAAATTCCTGCACTTGGTAAAATAGTATTTGCTACTGTACCATCTTTGTAGTTATTTGTATTTCCTGTAATGGTATTTGTTGTGCTATTATTATTTTGATTTTCATCTCCTGGTTGTTCTATGTTTTGAACATTTATTGTTGCTTCAACAGTATTTCCTGCTAAATCACTTAATTGGATGGTTTCTGTTTGGTTTTCATCAAATGTCTTACTAATTGACAATCTATCTTCTGATAATGTCCATCCTTCTATTGGTTTTAATTCTTCATTTGCTTTTATGGTTACTTGTACTGCTTTTCCATTATTTATCGTTTCATAATTGATATTGATTTGTGGTCCTTCTTTATCTATCCAAGTAACTCTTGCTATATTTTGAAAACGATTTCCTTCACTATCGACATATTCAAATGTAAATGTCCCATTTTCTTCAAAAACATACTCATTACTTCCATCATTATTGGTTATGGTTACATCATCTCTATTAAATGTAATGGTTGCTGTAACATTTTGATTGGTTAATTCCGTATAATCATAAGAAATAGTTGATACAAGCTCTTCCTCTTCTTCAGTAACCGTAATTTTACATGTTGCTGTTTTTTCTCCATCTTCAGTAGTTACAGTTATCATTGTTTCTCCTGGTCCTATTGCTGTTACAAGGCCATTGCTTACAGTTGCTATATTTTCATTTGCAGATGTCCATGTTACATTTTTATTTGTTGCATCATTTGGTGTAATAACTGCTACTAATGTTGCTGTTTCTCCAATTTCTAAAGAAATATCTTGCAAATTCAATTCTACTTTTTCTACATGAATTTCTTCTGGCTCTGGTTCTATTACTGTAATAATACATTCTGCAGTCTTTTGACCATCTTGTGTGGTTACTGTTACGGTTGTTTCTCCTGGTGCTATTGCAGTTACAATTCCATTGTTTACAGTTGCTATATCACTATTTTCTGAACTCCAAGTCACATTTTTATTTGTCGCATTGTCTGGTGTTATGGTTGCTTCTAATGTTGTTGTTTTTCCCATTTCTACTGTAACATTTTGAAGATTCAATGCAATTCCTTCTACTGGAATTACTTCTGGTTCAGGCTCTGGCTCTGGTTCTTCACTTTGAAGTACTGTAACACTACATGTTGCCGTTTTTTCACCATCATCTGTTGTTACTACTATATTAGTTGTTCCTTCACCAATAGCTGTTACTACTCCATTATCTACACTTGCAATACTACTATCTTCTGAACTCCAAGTTACCTTTTTGTTTGTTGCATTATCTGGTGTTATGGTTGCTTCCAATGTTGTTGATTCTCCTATTTCTAATGTAACTTCTTGCATATTCAATGCTATACCTTCTACTGGAATCACTTGTGGCTCCTCTGGTTCTTCTGGATCTGGCTCTTCTGGCTCTTCTGGTGAATCAATAGAATTTCCACCTACTGATAATAAATTTGTTTCATAATTTTCTAAAGCATTTTTTAGTTCTGTATTTAATTTATCTGATTCATCATCTTCAGAATCATTAAATTCCCATTGAAAATCTCCACCATTTAAACGACCAGCATATGTTTCTACTTTTTGTTTTGCAACTTCTGGACTATCTGCTTCATATTCGTACATGATACTTGATGTATCAAAATTGTTATATGTATTTCCCCCTTGCAATGATTTTACTGAACTAGGTACTGTTTCATCAATGTTTGATACTTCATAAGCATCAAAACTTTTATTATCTTGTGAATATGGTATATATGATTTTTGTCCTGTCATATAATTATTATATGCTTTTATCATTCCTCCATCTTCTTTAGAAAATGTTCCACTTGTATCAGAACCTTGCATAGAAATCATCATAGGATCTTTACAATTTCTAAAGTAGTTTCCTTCTACTAAAACAGATGAACCCAAACATGCTCCTACACCATATTTTGAATTTCCATCATAATAATTATTGTATACATGTGCAGAGTAAAATCTAATTCTTGGATGTCGTGAATCAGAATGGTCATACCAATTATGATGATACGTAATATATAATCCATCTGTTGTATCTTCGCTTAATCCTAAAAGGTTACTCTTTCCTGTGTCAAAGAAATGATTATATGAAAATGTTACATAAGTTGATTTCTTACAATCTAAAGCCCCATCACCTTTTACTTGGTCTGAATCACTTCCTGGCTCTCCATAGAAGAAGTCACAATTATGTACCCATACATGATCATTTTCTTGTTGAAGTCCAATACTATCTCCTTCATCACTATCTGTTAGCATAACTGCTATATTTCTAATTTCTACATTTGTGGCATTTTTGATTCTGATACCATATCCATATAAAGTGGCATCTTCTCCAATTCCTTCTAATGTGATTCCACAATTGATTCTTTTATCTGAACCACTTCCACTAATGACAATATCTCCACCATCTAATGTACTTGGGTCAGTTACTTTACCAATAAATCTGATAACAAGTGGTGTGGCATCATATCCTTTTTTATATAAATCTAAAATATTTTGTAATCCTTGTGCTGTTTCTGTTTTTCCATTTGAACTTGTTTGTACTTCTAAAGAAACAGTATCTTTAGTTTCTTCTGTAACATATATAACATTCGCATTTTCTTTCAATGTACCATCGATATTATATGCACCTGTTGTTTCTCCATCCACCCATGCAAATCCTGTTCTATCATGTGCTTGTACGGTTATGACATCAGAATCAACTTGTTTACTACTATCGTTTTGATTATTTATGATTGGTACGATTCTAAAATGATATTTTCCTGCTTTTAATCCTACAGCATCTGCTCTCCAATAAGAATCTGTTCCATCTTTATATTGTCTGATTAATTCATTATCTAATTGCTTATAGTTACCAGTGATCTCTTCACATATATACACATTATATCCTGTTGCTCCATCAACATTTTCCCATTCAATATATGCTGATTCTAGTCCACTTCCTACTGTCCTTTGTTCCACATTGGCATTCATTGCATTTAACCAATTTCCTGATAAAGATACAATTTCTGTATTACTTTTTAAATACATTGATAATATTCCTATTACTAATATTGATATAAAAATGATACTAATAATAACTTTACTTTTGTTTTTTAATCTTTTTTTCAATTCGTTTCTTCCCTTTCTTTTGTTTAATTTGCTCATCTTTTTTATTATATATGATTCTATATTTTTTTACAATATTTTTATTCTCAACATCTTTAATTTTGTATAGTCAATTTTTTCCTTGTCTATATCACTAACCATATATATTCTTTAAATATTTTATCAATTTGAAGGCACAAAATACGGACACCTGAAATAGCAATAAAAAACTGTAATCAGGTATCCTATCCTTAACAATAAAAATAAAGAATTTTCTTTTGCTTATTTTTATTCTTTTAATATTCCACAACGACTTTACTTTGTTCATTAACAGTAATTCCTGAACTTGGAATTTGATTTTTGACATAGGTGTTTTCCATATTTACTTCTTCATTTTCTAAATACATTTCTAAGTTATTCTCTTTTAAAATCTGTTTTGCTTCTTCTAATGTTTTCCCCATCACATCTGGTACCTGTACTTGATTTATAACTTCTTCTTCCTCTCCTTCTAGCACTTGTTTATTTACTTCTAAATATGGCAATATTTCACTAAATATCTGCCCACCTACAGGTGCTGCTACTCCACCACCTTGATGTCCTCCTTCACCTGTTGGATTATACAAAGTAACCAAAACAACTACTTGCGGATTGTCAATTGGTGCTACTCCACAAAAAGATGTTACATATTTATTAGTATTTACACCATCTTCTGATGTTCCTGTTTTTCCTCCAATTCTATATCCTGCTACTTTTGCATTTTTACCAGTTCCTTCTGATACAACACTTTCCATCATACTTAATACTTTTTCAGAAGTTTCTTTTGAAATAACCGTATCTCCTTTTTCTACTGGAATATCTGTCACTTCTTTTGTTTCACTATTAATAATTTGTTTTACCACTCTTGGTTTTATACTAGTTCCACCATTGGCAATACTAGATACCGCTGTTGCCAATTGAATTGGTGTAATTTCAAATCTTTGACCAAAACTGATAGTTGCTAATTCTACTGGTCCTGCCTTTTCTTTGGCTAAAAATATACTTCCAGCTTCTCCTGGTAAATCAATTCCTGTTGTTTGTAATAATCCAAATTTTTTCAGATATTCATAATATTTTGTTACCCCTATTTTTTGTCCTAATCCAATAAAAACTGGATTACATGAATTCATTAATCCTTGCCTTAAACTCTCTGAACCATGTGGTCTATAATATCTCCAACATTTTATTCTAACACCTGCAACTTCAATTCCACCTGTGCAAGAAAATTCTCCTTCATTATCTGTATCTGTGATGCCTTCCTCTAATGCTGCTGAAGCTGTAATTAGCTTAAATACAGAGCCTGGTTCATAGGTATCTGCAATTGCTTTGTTTCTCCAAACTGCTTGTAAAGCTTTTGTTTTTTCTGACTGTTGTATAGAATCCCATGTTGCTTTTAATTCCTCTGTATATGGTTCATATGGTTCATTTAAGTTATAGCTTGGATAATTTGCCATAGCCAAAATGTCTCCATTTTGTGGATTCATGACAATAATACTTCCGCCATCAGTACAGACATTGTCAATACAAGCTTCTTCTAAATATTTTTCCACTATGGATTGAATGGTTAAATCAATCGTTAATACTAAATCATTTCCATCTATGGCAGGTACATAATTTTCTCCTTCTTCTCCAATTTCTCCTCCTTTTGCATCTGTATGTTTTTGAATTGCCCCTTGTTCTCCTTTTAATTCTTCTTCATATTTTGCCTCTATTCCATCTAATCCTTGATTATCACTTCCACAAAATCCTATAATTTGTGATGCAAAATTGTTATATGGATAATATCTTTTTGTATCTTCATCAATATTAATTCCATTTGTAATATTATTTTCTTCTATCCATTTTCTTAATTCATCTGTTCTTTCCTTTTCTACTTTTTTTACAATGGTTTCAATTGAACTTCTTTTCTTTACTTTTTTTAATACAGTTTCATAATCCAATTCAAATATATCTGACAAAGCTTTGGCAACTTTTTCTTTATTTTCAGCAGCGATATTTCCTGGATTGACTGTAACTGTTTCTACTGTGCTACTAACAGCTAATATATTTTTTCCTGTTGCATCATAAATTGTCCCTCTTTTAGGATTAATTTTTCTATCTAGTGTTTGTTGTTCATAAGCGAGCTTAGCCAATTCTTTTCCTTGTATTAACTGTATATATCCAATTCTAACAATTAAACATATGATGATTAAAAAAGATATAAATAAAACATTCCTCATTTTTTTCTTACTTGATAGTTTGATTTCATTCATAAAAACACCTCTAATAATATGTATTAGAGGTGAATATTTTTATTCCTTTGATAGATAACTAAAATTAAATAAAAAATAGATAACTGCTTTTTTACAATTATCTATTAAAAATTTTATCTACAAGTTTTTGAAACCAATTTTCATTATTGTCACTAATCTCTACTTTTTCTGTTGCAGATTCTATGTAATCTTTCTTTGGTAAACTTACATATACAGTTTGTTTATTGGTTAATTTTTGCATACCTAATTTTTCTTTTGCTTGTTTTTCTATATTGCTTAAATTCAAACTATTTTCTATAGTTACTTGTAATTGTTCATTTTCTTTTTGTAATGAAGATAATTGAGTTCTTAAATTTTGTATTTCACTAAATTTTTCATTAATTTGAGTATTTCGATAACTTATGGTAAATAATACAGCAAATATAGCAATCACCAATAAGGTTGCTTTTCTATGTTTTCTTTTTTGTTCTTTTGATAGTTTTACGTCTTGTTTTGGCAAGTCTTTTACAACTTTTATATTTGTATTTTTCTTTTCTTTTCTGATATCTGGTTCTAGCTTTCTTGGACTTGTCTCATATTGATATTTTGTTGCCATAGGTTATCTCACCTCCTTTTTACTTTTGTTTATATCTTCTCGAAAATTCTTAATTTCGCACTTTTGCTTCTAGAATTTTCTTCTTGCTCTTCTTCTGTTGCAATAATTGGTTTTTTTGTAATGATTTTTCCTAGTGTTTTTGCCCCACATACACAATATGGTAAATCACTTGGGCAAGTACATTTTCCTTTTGCTTCTATATAAGCATTTTTGACTGCTCTATCTTCTAATGAATGAAATGTAATAATACATAATCTTCCTTGTGGTTTTAAGCAATCAATACAATCTTTTACTGTATTATATAATGGTTTGATTTCATTATTCACTTCTATTCTAATTGCTTGAAATGTTCTTTTGGCTGGATGTCCATCATTTTGTTTTGATTTTGGAATGGATTTTTCAATAATTTCTACCAATTCTTTAGTTGTGGTAATTGTCTTTTCTTTTCTGTAATTACAAATATTTTTTGCAATCTGTCTTGAAAATCGTTCTTCTCCATATTCATAAATAATATTTGCTAATGCTTTTTCAGAATAATAATTGACAACTCTTTTTGCTGTTAGTTCTTGGCTTTTATCCATTCTCATATCTAGTTCGTTTTCACCTAAATAACTAAACCCTCTATTTCTTTCATCTAATTGATAAGAAGAAACACCTAAATCTAATAAAATCCCATCCACCTGATTGATTTCAAGTTTTTGTAATATTTCTTTTATATTGTCATGATTATCATGGATATATGTTACATTTTTGTATTCTGCCAATCTTTCTTTTGAAGCTTTTAAAGCTTCTTCATCTCTGTCAATTCCAATTAATCTCCCATCCTTTGATAATCTTTTTACAATTTCTATGCTATGTCCTGCTCCTCCCATAGTACCATCTACATAAATACCATTTGGTTTTATTTGTAAACCTTCTATACATTCTTGAAGCATGACTGGTTTATGCTCAAATTTCAATTTTACACCTCTTAATTTTTTATTATGCTTAAACAACTGGTAATTTCGAAAACTACCAGTTGTCTTTATCTTTGTATATTGTCATTTTTCTTTTGGGTTTCAAATTGTTCCACGAATTCTTTTGTACCTTTTACTTTTGTATCTTCTTACTTTATTGTATAGGAAAATCGACTTCTATCTTGACGTCTATAAGATTTTCCCTTATACAACAAGGTTAGGCTTGTTATAATTCGTATTTTAGAATCTTTTGTACTTTAAAAAATTCATCTTTTGTATTTTTTAAAGCTTTTGTATTTTTATCTTTGGTATAATTATCTTTTGTTTTCTTCTCGATTTTATCTTTTGTATTTTTTTCATTTATCTTTTGTATATTTGTCTTTTGTATCTATATAAACTTTTTCAAGTTATATACCTAAATTTGCCATATTTTCTGCAATTTCATCTGCTGATATATCTTCATCGCATTTTTCCCAAATGCCTTTATCCCATATTTCTAGTCTTGTCCCAACACCGATGATAACCACTTCTTTTTCTAGATTTGCTGCATTTCTCAAATTGTTTGGTATTAAAAACCTTCCTTGTTTGTCGATTTCACACTCTGTTGCACCTGATAAGAAAAATCTTACAAAGTTTCTGGCATTTCTATCTGAAAGAGGTAATGCTTTTAATTTTGTTTCAAAGTTTAACCATTCTTCTTGTGAAAAAGCAAATAGACATCCATCTAACCCTTTTGTTACGATGAACTTTTCTCCCATGTCTTGTCTTAATTTTACTGGCATAATCAATCTGCCTTTAGCGTCTAGAGAATGCTCATATTCACCAATTAGCAATGGTCTTCCACCTCATTTCCTTTTTCCACCACTTTGTGCCACTTCTCTCCACTTCACCTAAATTCTAATATAACTTTTTTGATTTTGCAATAGTTTTTGCAAATTTTTTTATATTTTTTTTATTTTTTTATTTATTTTCAAAAATTTTTTATGAATAATTAGTTCTTAGCTATTCTTTTTCTCTAATTATGAGTTCGTTCTATTTTATTTTTCTAATTGATATACTTTTATATAAATTAATATGGAGGAAAGTTTATGGATAGTAATGAAAAATATTTAAGAAAAAATATTGGTAAAAAAATTAAACTCGCTAGAGCCAGAACAAACTATACACAAGAAAAATTAGCTGAAAAACTTTCTTTATCAACAAGATATATTAGTCAATTAGAAAGAGGTATTGCTTTTGGAAGTGCTACCACTATCATCAATCTTTGTAAAGCACTTAATATTAGTTCTAATTTTCTTTTTGATGATTTAATAGATAATGATGCTTCCTCTTTTAATGATTTAGTAGATGATAAGTTTTTAGAGGCTTATTTAAAATTGAATAATTATAATAAAGAAATTGTTTATTTATTAACAACACAACTTGTGAAAATGCAAGAAGAAAAAAGCGGTAATTATAAAGATGCTTAAAACAAAAAAGAAAGTGTTCATTTTAATATTGAACACTTCTTTTTTCGTTTTTATTACTTGTTATACCCGTTTTGTCAATTTTTATTTTAATATTCTATAATTTTCACTACTTTCCATTAATTTATCAAAGTCAGATTTGTATAATTTATCTTGTACAACTCTATACTTTTCAAATTCTGTTAACGCTTTTTCTTTTGCTATTTCATGTGATATCTTACCTGCATCTTTTAATACATCTCTATCATCTGATAATAAATATTTATCTATTCTGTTTGCCCAGTCTTCCATAGTCATTGGAATATTTCTTTTTGCTCTTGCTTCTGCTAAATCTAAGAAAGCTGAAACAATAAGTTCTAATTGTTCTAGTTCTTCTTTCTTTAAATAATTTTTAGCAATAACTACATCTGTTTCTAATATTTTACCATTTGGAGAATTTTTCCAATTAGTTAAGTTCATATGTTCTTTTGTATGATCTGCTCTATTATAAATTATCTCTGCTGCTGTTTGATGAGTTACTGCATAATGCATCTTATTTTGGACTTTTTTGAAGAATTTGATTGTTGTAGGAGATTTACTATCATAATCGATAGATGTTGCATATATATCTGTTATTTTTTGATAAAATCTTCTTTCTGATAATCTTATTTCTCTAATTTCTGCAAGTAATGATTCGAAATAATCCTCATCGAAAAAAGTCCCATTTTCCATTCTTTTTTTATCTATAATATATCCTTTTTTTGAAAATTCTTTTAATACATTTGTTGCCCATCTTCTAAATTGAACTGCTCTATCTGTATTTACTCTATATCCAACAGAAATTACTGCATCTAAATTATAGTAATTTGTTTTATATTTTTTTCCATCTGAAGCAGTTGTCAAATAATTTTTGACAACTGAATTTTGTTCCAATTCTAGTTCTTTAAAAATATTACTCAAATGATAACTTATATCTTGTTTTGATGTATTATACAATTCTCCCAATGCCTTTTGAGTAATCCATAAATCTCCATCTTCAAAACGCACTTCAATTCCTTTTTCTTCTTTTTGTTGTTCAAATATCAGAAACTCTGCTGAACTACTTCTTATATATAAACCTTTATTGCTCATTTTTTATTCACCTCTATTTATTTGCTACATATTATCAAACTTTTGTTCTTTTGTCAATTGATTTACAACTATTCATCCCCCTAAATATTAAAAATTGTAAACTTTATAATATTAAAATTGGTTATGATATATTTTCATTGAAATGATTAGAAGGGATTGATGAATATGATAGATTTACACACACATACTACATATTCTGATGGAACAGATGATGTAATCACATTATTAAAAAATGCTGAAAAGTCTAAATTAGAAGTTTTATCTATTACTGACCATGTTACATGTGAAGCTTATAAAGAGTTAAAGCATATAGATATAAAACAATATTATACTGGAAAAATAATAAAAGGTTGCGAGTTGTATTCTACAATAGACGGACAAACAATAGAGTTATTAGCATACAATATAAATACTGACGTATTTAATGAATTATTACCCACCGTGTATTGTAGTGAAACTGAAGACAATAAATGGCAAGCAAAAAAATTATTACAAATATGTAAAGATATTGGTATTTACATAGATTACGATAATCTTCATATCAACTATGAAACGCAATTCTGCGGTGATGTGATACTAAATGAGATTTCTAAGTATCCTCAAAATAAACAGTATTTTGATAATAAAAAAGTATTTTATGATAATAATATTTTCTATAGAGAATGTATGACAAATTCCAAAAGCAAATTTTTTATTGATAAAACTACGTTCTATCCATCTATAGATGACGTGATTCAGCTAATTAGAACTGCAGGTGGACTCGTGTTTATACCTCATATCTTTATATATGGAGATAATTCTATGAAATTTTTTGATATCCTTACTCAACATTATGACATAGATGGTATAGAATGCTATTATACACTATTTACGAATGATCAAACTGAATTTTTATTAGATTATTGTAAGAAAAACCATTTACTTGTTTCTGGTGGTAGTGATTATCATGCTGATAATAAGCCTGGTACAAAACTTGGAAGTGGAAAAGGAAATCTAAACAATATTAGATGACTGGAATATTTGAAAAAAGTGTCCATTTAGGGACACTTTTTTAATTAATTGTTGTACTAGTAGCTCCCGTTCCCACAACTTCTTCTTGAAGTGAACGCCATGTGTTACAACCAACAATTCCATCAACAGTCAATCCTCTTGTTCGTTGATATTCTCTTACAGCATTTTGTGTTGCTGGGCCAAATATACCATCTAATCCATTTGTACGATATCCTAATGTATTTAAATCATCTTGTGCAATTAATACATAATTACTTAAACTACCTCTTTTTAATTGTGGAAATCCTCCTGTACTACAGGCTGGAGATCCGAATCTTTTATCAAAATGTACCCATGTTGGTGTTAAAGAAATAGGTTCTACATATGTCCATACACCTGAATTATTTGCACTATTCCAAAGAACTCTTCTTCTCTCTGCTGATAAAGTTTGCCCAACATCAAAGGCTACTCCTGCATAATGTTGACTTTGGTTTCCATGTCCACCTTCATATGGTCTCTTAAAAGAAAATCCAACTGGTATAGGTCCTCCAAATATATATCTTTGGCTATTCCAACTTTGCATGGTTCTTTTTGTTGTCCATAAAATATTACTTTTACTTGAACCCCTGAATTCTCTCACTCTTAATGTTCCATTTGTATTATATGGCATTGGGTCAGCTTCATTTCTATAATAAGTCTCCATTCTATCTGTGTCATTATTAAACACTAATATTTTTGCCATAAAAATAATCCTCCTATATAACTTATTATTATTATATATATGAAAAAATTATTTTTTTGTGACTTTTCCTTCAATAAATTTCTTTTTTGTTAGTTCAAACATTTTATTTACAATCTTTCTCTTTTTTTATATAATACCATTAATATAAAATAAAGGGGAATGTTTAAAATGAGAAAAAATTTATCAATTATCTTTTATATTATCATCATACTATTTTTCGCCTATTCAGAGGGTTTGTTCGATTATTTTACAGAAATGAATTTAAATCCTTTTGATTATGCTAGAATCACAGATGTTGATTATAAGGCCGTATTGGTTGATGAACCTGGTAGTAATGGCAAGGTTGTTATTACTGAAAGATTAACTTTTGATATTCATGCGGCTTCAAAAAATAATCTTTTTTGGGAATTATGGCGCGATTTACCTGAAAGTTATATAGATGGTGTGAAAGTCGATTATCAAGTAAATTCTGTAAAACAAATTCTTGATGATGGTTCAGAAATTATTTATGACGAAAGTCCAAAATTATATTGGGATGATTCAGATTATACTAGTACATATAGGCGGATATGGTCCTGGAAAATGGTATCATAGTGAAGGGCCTTACAGTGAATCTGCTAGAAATTATGAATGTGTATTTTTCTATGTTGATGGTTTATATCGTGAAAACATTACATTTGAAATTGAATATGAGATGCGTAATGCTGCTTTACGTTATGGTGATTGTTCTGAATTGTATTTATCTCTTTACTCTGAAGATTCTATAAAATATTTGGAATCATTTAAAGCACAAATACTAATCCCAAATAAAGATATGCCACAAGTTGGAAACTATAATGCTTACACTTATGGTACAAATTCTAACAGATTTCCTTTCACAGAATCTGATCAAGTAAATCCTGGTTACCATACCTTTTCATTTGCGTTAGATGAGTCACAATTAAACTTTAAACCATACAATGAATATATCGAATTTTCATTAATATCTTATGGAAAGGATAGCCATATATTTACAGATTATGCATCTAGAAATTACTATTATAATGATATTGCTCTAGATGAACTTCGACAAGAACAAATGGACTATGACAACACATATGAAAATTATAAAATAATAAAATTGATTGTATTACTCGTATCTATTGTTATTGCTTGTTTTGTAATACGATATGTGATGAAAAGAAATAAAAAAATGAAAGAAGAACATATCTTTTATGAACCTACTATTCCAGTAGCATATTTTAGAGAAATTCCTAGTAACCTTGACCCTGTTTTTGCTTCTACTTTAGCTTTTTGTAAACATCAAACTCGCAAAACTGATTCTGACGGATATTCTTCTATCCTGTTAAGTTTGGTTCGAAAAGGTTACATTGAACTTGCTAGAATTGACAATTTACAAGATTGGACTTCTAATAATGTAAAAATCATTGTAAAATATAAGCCAACACCAATTATCAATGTCATGACTGAATTTGTTGAAGTGAATACTGCAGAACAGGAAAAATTAGAACCACTTACCCCAACAGAAGAAGAATATTTTAAATTGATTACGCGATATTCTCATGGAAGTGAAATTTCTATGAGTGCATTTAACTCAAAAGTTTCTATTGATTATCAAAATACAAATTCTTTTGTTAAAAATATTAAAAATGCAATCGTTACAATTGGTGTATCACAAGGATATTTCCAAAAAGCTGATTATGAAGAACCAAAAAAACAAATGACATCATTATCTACAAAGTTTGGTATATTCGGTATTTTAATCATAACTATTGTTAACTTTATTTCTTATCAAACACATCTAGATTTCGCCTATGGTGCATTCTTTATTTTAGGTATTACATTTTTAATTAGTGCACTTTATCTTAGAAAAGATGCTAGAAAATATATCTTACTAACACAGTTTGGTGAAGATGAATATGCTAAATGGAGAGGATTATATAATTTCTTAAATAGTGAAACACTTATGAAAGAGCGTACAGTCATAGAATTACCTTTATGGGAACAATATTTGGTATATGCAACTGCTTTTGGTATTTCTGAAAAAGTGATTGCTGCTTTAAAAATCAGATGTCCTGACATAGAAATGAGTACAATGCTTAGTAATCCTTATTATACCTCAAGAAGTTTCCGTCATACTAGCCATTCTTTCAGAACTGCAACTCGTAGCGCTTCACACATTGCTAGTGGAGGTGGATTCGGTGGTTTTAGCGGACATGGTGGATACCGGAGGCGGAGGCCGTGGTGGCGGTGGAGGCCGGAGGTGGCCATTAAAGCAAAAAAGGAGTTTGGGGACGGACTCATTTTTCCCCTAACTCCTTTTTTGTAAATGTTTTATAAATTGTTTTGGATATGTATTTTTCAGCTATTTTTAAGATATATTTATAATCTTTTATATCCTCTGGAAAATATATATCTCCTTTTTCTTTATTTTTTATCATCCAACATACTGCAGCAAGTGCAGACATTGCGACAGGTGTGATTGTTGGTGTTTGCCAATAGGAATCTTTTTTATTTTTATATAAATATGAAAGTTCTACTCTATTTCCTACCCACACTGGTTCAAACTTATCTCCCATAAGTAATACACCAACATATTCTGTTCCTTTTTCGATTTTTTCTTTATAGACAATTTCTGAATATTTGGGATATATATGTCCTCTAATAATTGTCTGGCCATTTTGATTTTCGCAATCCATTGGTTTATTGGGATCTGGTTCTGGATATTCATTTACTTTAGCATGTTCCAAATATCTTCTTGCATACTCACAAGGAGAATATATAAACATAACTGATGGACGATATATCACTTTTCCTTCTTGTTTAACCTCTAAACTTTTAGCAATTGTAATTGTTTCTTCATGTGGGACTAGATATCCTTCAAATTCTCCATTTGGATAATAGGTATGGCACTTTTTTTCTATTGCTAATTTTTTAAATTCTATAAATCCATTTTCATAATCTATTAATTTACATTCGTCTTTAAAATCAATATTCTCATGTGTTCCTATATTCATTGTTGCTTCACTTAGCATTTCAAAAAAGAAAGAATCGATACACCATGTATTAAATAATGTATCTTCTTTGTAATTATCATTGATTTCCTGTAAATCAATATCATTGACATGTATCGTTTTTATTCCTAATCTATATGCTGCTTCATTAAATTTGTTATCTCTAATGAATTGTTTCAGTTGTTTATCTTTTTTTAATTGGGTATTTGCTATATATTCAATACCTGCTTTTACAAAATGAGAAACAAGTCCTGGATTATCTCCATGTTGTAAAACAATGGGATATCTATTTTTTAAAGTCTCGTGATGATATTTTTCTTTTAATTTGTTTTTTTTCAAATTTTCATTTAAAATACTATACCAATTTTCTGGCCAATCCGCTTCTCCTGTATTTAGATACATAATATTTTTTTCAGCACACCATTCACATATATCTTTTGTTCCTACTGTATCAGCAAAATCTATTAACAAATCTCCACTATCTAAATATTTCTCAAATATTTCTTTAAAGTTTTCTTTTGTTACTTCTGCCTGAATAAAATTTGCTACCATTCCTCCTAAGTTTATATATGGAGCAAATTCCTCTTTATCCATTGTTATAACATAATATTTATTTTCATTAAATTTGATTTCTTTAGAAACTTTTTCGTAAAAACTTTTCCCTACTGCTCCAAAACCAAATTGTACGATTTTGCCGTCAAAGTTCACCATATTTTATACATTCCTTTCACGAGTTTTTTTCAATCTAACTGCTTTTGGATTTTCGTATTCGTCTGCCAAAAAGATATTGATTCCTTTTAACTGAAATGGATATAAAATTTTTTTCAAATCCTTTTGAATACAATCTCCTCTAACAATTATGTTACAAATACCATTTTTTAAAAAATATTCTGCTGATGGAATATCTTGTGCATATATATCCCAGCTATTATCGAATACAGAAGGATTCATTTTATATCGATTCATACGATTAGTATCTAATAAAAATGCTGGAGGTGCATTTTTACGAATTTGCATATTTTGAAGTTCTATTGCTCCTTTTATTAACCCAATCTTTATCGCTTTGTTATCTACTGTTGCCATTGCTCCTTTTTGTTCATCTGTACCATTATAAATAGGAATTGGCCTAAATCCAAGTTTGGCAACTGCTAGTCCTTCTTTTATACTATTGTTTCCTGGAAGATCAATGAAAATAGCTGTATCTGTAGTAAATTCTTTTATGTAGTTGATTTTAGGAATTACAAAGTTCTCTACCTCATAGCCTTCAAAATTTTCGTCTATTCCAACAAATGGAACTGGCCTAACCCATTCCACCCATTTTGCTCCTCTAGGAGCCCATATCTTAAATATATCTCTACCCGTCATTTTTGTCTCCTTCAATTAGAACTGGTATATCTGCAGCATATGAATCAATTCGTGGTAATTCACTAATCCTTGCATAATATCCAGCATGTTTTCCTTCTACACTATATGATCCCAAACATATATGAAAACTGTCTCCTTCTTTTGTTTGCAAAGGTTTACTATGAAACTTTTTTTGTGCTATATATTGCTTAGGATGTTTTTTGACATCTGCCATTATTTTTTCATATTCATCATCTTTACATGCCTCTTTTATAGATATCTTTTCTCCTACTCTACCACATGCTGGTTTATATATATACCCCTCTTTACTTTTAACTTCACTAACCTCCAATGTTTCTGGAAGTACTTTTCTCCATGTTGATAATGTAATTCCTCGTTTTTCCAGTTGACTCCAAACAAATGGAAATCTCTTTGTTTGTGCAAATATTGCTATTGGGTGATTACAAGATGGTGTTATGGTATCAAAGTACCCTTGCCAATGTTTGGGTTTTATATCTTTTAGCCATTCTAAAGGGGTAAATCTAAATATGGCATCAATTTTTCCTTCATTCCCATCAAGAATACTGATTGCTTCCTTATTTTTAAATCGAAGATGATCTGCAGCTGCATATATAATATGAAACCCTAGCGTTTCTAACTTATCTCCTAAAAATTGCATAACTTGTCTATCATCACTATAAGATGTGCAGTGAACAAGCATAATGGTTCCTTTTGGTTTTACTTTTTTTATGATGGCATCTGTCAAAATATCACCAAAATTTTTATACCAATATTTTTCTTCTTTTAATACATTCATAGCAATTTGTGGCATAATTGAACTTTCTGCATATCCACCTGGTACATCACTATTTACTTCACTTAATGCCCATTTTCCCTCTATGGTTGGGTGAAAATCATATCTCATAAGACGAATATGTTTATCAGGCTGATAGTTTTTCATTCTTTCTAATTCTTTATGTATTTTTGAAGGTAATGCTAATGGTTTTGTAAGTTCTAAATTCTTGTTTAATATTTCTTCTGCTTGTCTTGTTTCTTTGTCTAAATTCTCTGTCAGTTTTTCTAATTCTTTATGCTCTTTATTTGTAATAACCAATACATGTCTTGCTATTGTATTATTATCCACAAATTGTGGATCCCATTTATATGCACGAAACATAAGATCAAGTCTATATTCATCATATTGGTCTTTAGGTATAGAAACTAATTTCATATAAATCCTCTTTTCGTTGTCTCACATTTTTCTTTAGTCTATCACATCTATGTGAAATTTTCAAAATTTTTTTGATCAAACCTTTTCTCTACTTTTCTAATTTAACTATATATATTTAAGTTCTCGAAGAAGCGTAAAGATTTGTCGACGCGGAAAAATAAAGTTGCACAGCAATTTTTCTGTGCAACTTTATTTTTTCGACTTTCTTACATATAAACTTCTATATTATACACTTTATTACTTCCATCTAATTTTATCTTATTCTCAACCTCTTCTCCATTTAATAATACTTTTTCCACTCCTGTATTTTTTTGATTTCTATTGATAACTTTTATATTATAAATACTATCTTTCCATTTATATCTCATTAAATATTCCTTCCAATCTCTTGGAATACATGGATCTATTCTTAAATATTCTTTCTCTATTTTTAAACCTAATATATATTCGATTCCTGCAATATAATACCAACTACTTGAACCTGTATACCAAGTCCAACCTCCTCGTCCAGCTAAATTACCAGCCCCATAAATATCTGCAGCAATCGCATATGGTTCTACTTTATATTTACTACTAGCATCTTTTGTCCTTGCATGTTCAATTGGATTTATCATTCTGTAAAATTCTAACGATTTATCACCAAATCCTAATAATGCTTCTGCAATAATTGCCCAACAACTGCTATGTGTGTATTGTTGTTAAGACCATTTTTAGTTTTAAACAACTGATAAGGCGTTTAAAACTTAGAAGGGTCTTATGCAAAATTTAAAATTTCACTTCTTTGTATTTGCTTCTTTGCTAAATTTTAAATTTTACGTTCCTTATTCTATACAGCCTTTCTCTCATATTCTTTTTTAGCACATATAAATTTTTCTAAATTATCATTTAATTCTTGTAGTGGTTTAAAGTTGAAATAAATATCAACTTGCTTGTCACTATGAATTTCAATTCTTTCTATAAATTCTCTAATTATCTCTTTATTTGTTTTTTCCATATTTAAAAATTCATCTACCAAATTATCTAATTCTTTCTCCTTATCTTCCTGCACATTTTCTCCATTTAACTCCTGCTCCATTTCTTTTATTCTCTTAGTATAATCCTCTACTTCTTTTTTTATTTTATTAGCTTTTTCAATATAGCTATCCACTGTAATAATTCCTTCTAGTCTGTCTTCATATAATAAATCAAGTTTTCTTGTTTCTTTTTCAATTTGAGTTTTATAAGTTTTAAGTTTATTTCTTAAATCTAATTCTTTATCCTCTTTTGATTTAGATTTTTTTGCAATCTCTTCAAGTTTCTTTTTATCTGAATATTCTTTGCATATTTCTCTTAAAACTACAATCATATTCTCTTCAAAAACTTGATAATTAAAATTATGTGGAGAACACACATCAAATTTTGAATATCTAGCATAACGTTGGCATCTACCATAAATATTTCCATTCTTATCTGGACTTCTTATTCCAATATATCCTTTACAATCAAAACATTGAAGTATTCCTTTAAATAGATAGTCGTTTTCCACAATTCTTGAACCTTTTGTGGCTTCAAGTATCTTTTTGGCTCGTTCAAAATCTTCTTTACTTACTATCGCTTCATGCATATTAGGAACTCTTATCCAATCTTCTTCTGGAACATCTACGAATTTTTTAGATTTAAAGCTAATCTTTTTTCGCTTGCCTTGTACTACTGTTCCTGTGTAAACCTCATTTGAAAGAATAAACCTTACCGTAGATTGTGGCCATAAGCCATAAGAAATTGATTTTGTTCCTCTATTTCTTTTATTGTAATCTGATGGAATTGGTATTTTTTGCTCTGATAAATAATCTGCTATTTGCATTGTTCCATAACCTTCAAGAAACATTCTAAAAACAGTTCTAACAACTTCTGCAGCTTCTTCATCTATTACTAGATGATATTTATTTTCAGGATCTTTCTTGTAGCCATAAGGTGCTGTTCCTAGATATTCTCCATTATTTCTTTTTGATTGTAAAACACTATTTATCTTTTTGGATGTGTCTTTTGCATACATTTCATTTAATATAGATTTAAAAGGTGCTATATCATTATTGGCAGAATCTAATGCTGTATCTATATTGTCTAAAATAGCAATATATCTTACATTATGCTCTGGAAAATAAGTTTCTGTATAATATCCAGATTGTACATAGTTTCTTCCAAGTCTTGATAAGTCTTTAGTTATAACCATATTTATTTTGCCTTGTTCAATGTCATCTATCATTTTATTAAACGCTGGTCTATCAAAACTTGTGCCACTTACACCATCATCAACATACTCTGAAATAAAATTAAGTTTATTTTCCTTAATATACTCCATCAGTAGTGTTCTTTGATTTTGTACACTCTCACTCTCTGAATATTTTTCCTTTTCTTCATCTTCTTTTGAAAGTCTTATATATATGCCTACTTTGTAATCAATATTATTCATTATGTTAAAGCTCATTTTTCCTCCTTCCTGCTAAAAATAATGAGATAATATTGATACTCTTCTAACTAGAATTATACCATATTATCTCATTTATTGCTATTTATTTATCATACTTTTTTTAAGAATTTATTAATTTCTTTTTATGCAATAATTTCCAAATGCTCTTTCTATAATGTTTTCAAGTGTTTCTCCATTATTATTAAATATAATATTAAACTTAAATTCATTTTTCTTCTTATATTTTTTCTTTTTAACATCCTGTTTTACTTCAGCCATATCTATTACCTCCTTGTCTTATTTTTTCCACATTTTACTATTTTATACTAAAATAGTTGTAATCTAGTTTGAATAAACTTTTAAACTTCTTATGCTACTTGCGTGTACTATATTCTTAACGACTCTTGGTACATCGCTGGTTACTTTAATTCCCTTTTTTAAAACTAAATTGCTTGTTTTTTTGCATACCCAAATATTGACCTATTCCATTTAGCAAAATCAATATCAGATATTTCTGTTTTTATTGATAATATTTCATTATCTCTATTTATTGTTGCAAGTAATTTATAATATTCTTCTTTATCTTCTTTTTCTTTGCTATTTCTAACATAAGTCTTATAATATTCTCTGTTATAAGCCTTTTTCTTTTCTAAAGATTGTTTCTTTTTATATTTTTTCTCATTTTTATATCTTTTATCTTTAGTTACAATTTTAGATACATATTGAGGTGTCTTTTCAATAATAGGTGCTATCTCCGATGGTCTCTTGTGTTCCTCATAATATAATCTGATTATTTCTTGTTTAACTTCATCTGCCTCCATTTTCTCCCTCCTCTCTTGGTTTCATTTTTTACTTGCAATTTTTGAATACAATTATCGCTTTGTTATTTCATCTTATTTATATTACTTTTTACTAACATAAGTTTATCATGAAAGTTTGACACTGTCAATAGTTTATGATAAAATATTTATAATAAAATAACATTTGTTTTTAAAATGTAGTCAGGAGTAATGATTATGGATAGCTTATTTAATATGTTAGATACTAATAGTAATAAGTTTTATTTTGACGAAAGCAATAAGAAGAAGATAATTGTTTATCATGTATATAAAAAATACCAAGATACATATTCTTCTCATATTAAGAAAGATGAATTTAATATTGGAGAGCAACTTTGTGATTTTCTTAATACGGATTTTGAAAATCCTAACAGCTTTAAAACTCTTATTAAAAAATATGGCATAAACTTTTTCTTAAATTTAACAGATATAAAATATTCAGATTTTCCTGTTCCAGCTGAAGAATATGAAAATTCACTAGACATATTAATTAATGTCCATAAATATGTTTTTAGCTTGTTTAGACAAGATTTAATGCTTGATATTGAATATATATTTAATATGAATAATCTTGAAGAAATAAAGGACTTAACACCACTACAAAGATTTCAAGTTATGACAAATAGTGATGTTAGTAGTAAATCTTTAGAAAAAATTGATAATGATAAGGTAAGAATAAATTTATCTGCATTTGAGATATTAAGAGATTATTCTAATTATCCTATGAGGCAAGATGAAACACAAAGAATTGTTAGCAAAGCAAATATAAATTCTTCTTATTTTATTGAATGTGCTGATATTATACAAGCACTACTTATAGAACTTTTAGAAATAGCAAAACTTAATACTGAGATAAAAAAATGTAGAAACTGTGGCAAATTCTTTGTTCCAGACAATAGATCTGATGAAATTTATTGCAGTAATATATATGAAAACGGTAAAACTTGCAAAGAAATTGGTCATTTTAAAGTACAACAAAAGTTGATACAAGAAAATGATGATTTAAGAATTTATAGAAATGTTTATCAAAAGCTATTATTAAGAACTAGAAGAAATCCAAGTAATACCAAGTATGCAAGAGATTTTGAATTTTTCAAAGATGATAATAATAAATGGAGAGAAAATATTAGTAAAGGCAAAAGTACTGAAAAAGAATATATAGAATGGCTAAAAAAACACTAAAGGTAGATTAATTTCTACCTTTATTTTATTGTTATCTTTATTTATATTAAATTAATTACTTGGTGGAATAGGAGGCATAAATGAATCTTTTAATTGTTCTATCGTGTCAGCTTTAACCCACTCTTTCATTCCTGTTTTCCAAAGTAAACTTGATGGTGTTAGTTGTCCTGATACAATCATCTCTTTTAATTTTTCTAAGCTATAAGGACCTGTTGGCTTTCCATCTACTGCTAAATAATATTCTTCTGTTGGAATAATTGGTGGTTTTTCTGTTTGTTGTGGATTATTTATACCTGACATCATGTTATTCATTGAACCTGCAATATTTTGACCGACTGCACCACCAACTGCCATACTTGCCATCATTGCAGCCATATTAAATCCATCTCCACTGCCACCTGATAAATTAACATTTCCTGCACCATTTTCTCCCATTTTTCCTAATGCTTCTGCACCTGCAACACCAACTTCTGCTTGTTTTTCAACTTGGAATGCACCCATATTATCAGATTGTGTCTTTTTGTGCATTGCATATTGTCCTTCCTCTCTTTGTATTCTTAAAGTTTCCTCTTTATTTTCCATTTCAATTCTTTGGTTACCTTCAATGTCTTTTAATTTTGCCTCTACTTCTGCTTTCTTTATAGCACCAGCTACATCTTTAGTAACACTCATTAATTCTTTATATCCCTCACTAGATTTATCTAATTCTATTGCTGATAAGTCCACTCCTGAAACATCAACCCCAAAATTTTCTCTAAATCTATCTTTTACATATAGTTCAATCTCATCATTTATTTGAGCAATTTTAGTTTCAATTTGAACTAACGGAATATTATTACTAGCAGGAATATTAGTAATTATATCTTTTACATATCTAGTTACTGCATCACGAACCTGTGCTTGGAATTCTTCAAGCTTAAATGTATTTAATCTATGTAATTTTATAAATTCTCTATAATCCGAAATTTTGAAATTAATTGACCCTCTTACTGCAACAGGAACACCAAAATCTTCAAATCTAGGATCATATACATCAAAAAATGGTACTGCAAATTTAGTCTGAATTATTTGTGCAAGATTTATAAAATAAATTTCTGCTTGAAATGGTGTTCCACCATCATAAGCTAACCCTATAATACTTGCTAATATTGGGAAATTGGATGTTTCTATTTTTTTATCAAAAGGTCCAACAATGAAATCTTGCATTGTTCCATCCTTTTGTTTATATACAAAAACAGCCACCTCTCCATCTTTAACTCTTAATGATGAACCCCAACGCACTGAATTTTCTCTTGTATTCTCACCTTCTTGTGTTCCTTTTGGATGCCATTTCCAGATAAGATATGATGGTTCATCACATCTTATTTCATCCATAAATCCTCCATTATTTTTATTACTAAATAACCCCATAATAAAACCTCCTTTTAATACTCTGAAACAACTTTTTGAACACCATATACAATTTCGCCTGTTTCATTTACTAAAAATTCTTCTAATATAATATATGGCATTTTTCTAGTTCCTGAAAATCCATCATATACTGCTTTTAAAACTATATTCTTTCCAATATATTTATCAAAATATGTTTCTGATACTGCAGGAATAAAGTGTAAATTTACCAGCCATTTATTTCCATCTTCATCAGTTATATGACCTAAGATAGATTTTGTACTATCTGCCTCTAATATTTCAGTTTCATCTATCACACAATTAATATATATTTTTGTTCCACCTAATCCATTTTCAGATGCAAAAGAATTAAATTTTTCAAATTTTGCTTTTTCATAACCTTTAGTAAAGTTATCTAGTTTTGAACTTTCTTGTGTTTCTTTCTTACTACTATTTATACTATTATCCTGTTTTGACTTTTCTTCTTGTAATTTCTTTAAAACACTTTCATTTACATTGTATGAGTCAATATAAATCTCCATTTTTTGTTCTTTATTTTCATAAAATATACTTAATCCAAACCCATCTGTATCTTTTGAATAAAATACTGTATCGTTTTTTGTTACATCTATATTAAATCCTGCATCTCTACATTTTTTTGAATATTTTTCGAAGTCCTCTTTTGTTACTTTATATACTTCAACTTGTAATTGCCCAGAACTTTCACTTATAATTGTACCATTTTTATTGTCTGGATGTGGTAATCTATTAAATAAAACTGAATCTTGCCATTCAATTGTAGCATTATAGTTTGTTGTATCTACTATATCCATTCTCTCAAACAGATTAGACCTCATTCCCAAAAATACTATCGCAACTATTAATAAAATAAGACCTATTAATGCTTTAATTTTTAATTTTTTGTTAACTTCTGCATTTTTATTAAGTATTTTATCATAACTTTCATTAACTATTTTATCATTAGGAAATAACAAATCAGCTTTATGTTTTAATTGTTCTGCTTTTGAACTCCATAATCTAAACCAGTAAGCATTTTTCCTATTCATTTCTTCTTTTGATATAAAATCCATTTTTTCTTTTGCAAATATCAATGCATCAATTATTGATTCCCTATCATTTGGAAATGGAAAATTTTCAATTAATGATTCTAATTGTTGTTCTTCTTTAGACAAATTAGGCTTTGTTTTTATTTTTATAAATGGCAATAAAAAATATATGAACAGCGGTATAAAAGCAAATATTAAATTCAAAATTATAAATCCAAATTTTTTCCCACTACTCCAGCTAGACCATCCACCGTTACTTATTTTGGGACTATTAGAAATAGTTTGTTCACACTCATTTACTTTTTCTATAAATCTTTGTAATGTTTTTGATACTTCTTTCCCACTTAATTCAAATCCACAACTTGGACATACTATATCAAACGCTCTAACAACATCTCCACAATTTGGACATTTATGAATTTTTCCATCATATACTATTTTTCTTTCACTTAACTCTTCCATTTCTACTTCATTCTTTATTTCTTCTTTTTTTTCTTCTAAGGCATTTTCCTTAATATTTACAGAAGCTCCACAACAATTGCAAAATTTTGAGTTTGAATTTATTTCTTTTCCACAATTGCTACAATACATACTTTTTTCCTTTTCATTTTTTTCTTCAATTTTTTCATTTGGGTTATTATCTATTGTTTTATTTTCATTATCTATCTCTTTTTCTCTTTGTCTTTTTTTATTATTATTGGATGAAAATTCATTACTTTCATCATCTACAAAAATATCTTTTACAAAATCAATCTGATCTTTTACTTCATCGATTTGATCTTTTGCTATATCTTTTACAGTTCCAACAACACCTAAAAAGCTATTTACTATAGTATTTTTCTTTTCTTTAGAATTATCATTAAGATTGTTACTTTCATTTTTCTTCCCTGTAATAATTTCTAATATAGCATCATACCAAATTTGTAATTCTTTTTTCTTATCAAAAACAAAATGTGCTCTTTCTCCATTTTGTAAAAGGATTTGTAATCCTAGTCCATATTCATCATTATCTACTTTTGAGATTTGCAATTTATCATTAACTATTCTTATGCTTTGCAATGGGATTTTTTCTATAATTTCTTCACTTTTTGCAAATAACCCATTTGATTTTTCATAATAACAAATAATGTTCTTGTTAGTTAAATACATTTCATATATTTCTTCATAAACATCATTTGCTTTATACACTTCAACGCTATTTGCTTGTTGAATTATCCCTTCATCATTCTCTAGTTTCAAATCTACCATAATTATCCCCTCTTTTTTAATTATCTTGAGTTTTTTCAAACTCGCAAATATCTCCTATATCACAATTTAAGTATTCACAGATACGCATCAATACAGATAGGGCAACTTCTTCGTTTTTTCTTAATTTTGTCATTGTTCCTGTAGCTATATTTAAATCTTTTCTCAAGTTTACTGGAGTGATGTCTTTTTTGATTAACAAAATCCACAATTTTTTATAATTAATTCTCATAATATAGTACCTCCTTAAAAAATCAATACTATACCTCCTTATATCTATATAATACGATTTTTGTCGATATTTGTCAATATTTTTCGCAAGATGTTGCGATTTTAGTTTTCTATCTTATTTTTTTCTTATCTTTGCTTTTAGCAATTTCTTTCTCACTTCTTTCCTTATTGTCTTGAAATCTTTTCTGTATTATCCAATCTTCTTTTTCTCCCTTTTCAGCTTTGTTAATTATTCTTTTGCAAGTTTGTATCTTTTTATTTAATCTTTCAATATCTTCATTTAAAATATTAATTCTTGCCTTTAAAATCGTTTTATCAACTGCATTATCTGTTTTATTATATAATTTCATATATATTTCTTTTTGAGCCTTTAAAGGGGAGATTTCTTCAAGATATTGCGTTCTTAAATTTTGTGCATCTTGTATTGATGTTAATTTATGATCACTAATCATATTTAGTTCATCACATAACTTATTAAATTGATCTATTTCTTTATAATACTCTGGAGTTCTTTCTTCATAATGTATTTTAGGTGGTAATTTTCCTAGAACATATAAAAAATGAACATATAGTCTATAAAAATGTGATTTTTTTAATAATTCTGAATTTATCTTAACTCCTTCATATATCCTTATTTTATATATTTTGTTGTTATCATTTTTTGACTTATAGTCGTTATAATATATCCTATACTTTATATTTTCAAAAGTATAGTCTTCCCCAAATGCTCTTGCAATCCTTATATTTCTATTAAAATATGGTGTTGATATAGATATAGAATTATTAGACTTTTTTACAAAATAACCTTTATAGCCTAATTCATCAACAAAATCTTGATATTTTACTGCATTTTCAATTGCTTCATCAATATCCTTTTTTATAAGTGCCATTTTGCCACTATTACGATTATAATTTGCAATTCTGCTTTCAGCAATTTCATCTTCTTTATTTGCTTTATCAGTTTCTACTATTGAAAGTCCATATTTTTTACATAGTTCATCATTTGTTTCTCTAACTAATGCTAATTCAACATTTGAATTGTGATATTTACTTCCATCAACAAATGAAACCGAATTTAAAATAATATGGTTATGAACATTATCTTTATCAACATGTGTGCAAACTAATACTTGATATTTATCTCCCCATAAACTTTCAGCAAGTTTCATACCTATATCATTACATTGCCTAGCTGATACTTCTTTCCCTTTAAATGATTGTATAAAATGATAACCTAACCTTCCATCTTCTTTATGAAAATTCTTTTTAATTAACATCATTTCTTCATAAGCATTTTCTGGTAAACAATTTATTCCAGATACTAAAATCCCATGTTCAGTTTTTTCTCCATTCTTTGCATAATTTATAACTGCTTCTAAATTTTTTTTATAACTTTATATTTAGTAATTGCCATAAGCCACCTCCTTATCTTTGTCTTGAATATACTTTCTTTTCAAATCTTAAAATAAAATCTGACAATTCTTTTGTAATATAACTATATTCATCATGTGATGTGCTATATCTTGAATTTGCAATTCTTGCAATCTGATTTATATTATTTGCTATTCCATATATTTCTTTTTGAAAAGATTTTATTTCTTCAGTTGGTTGTGCTTTTATTCTATAACCTTTAATTGTACTTCTAATAAATTCTGATTCAGTTAGTCCTGCTTCTTTTGATTTTCTCTTTAGTAATTCATCTTCTTTTGCATCTATCCATATTTGTTTCTTTATATTTCTCTTTCTCATATTTTTTATTCTCCTTTCAAAAAAAAAATTACCAGTCTTTTTTAGACTGGCTTAAAAATATTAAAGGGGTTTGGGGAAGTAATTCCCCATCAATCAGTTTTCCCTAAAAACTGACAAGCAGTATTTATATGGGAGTATAAATGCGACGCTTGCTTTCAAAATACTGTCAAGCTACTTTATACATATATCAACTCCTTTCCAACAATTTCTTCTGCTTGATTTTTAAAGTTATTCATCATTCCAACCCAATATAATGGATCAGAGTTTTTCATTTCTTCTGTTAAATTGCTTTGTTCTTTTAATTGTTTTATAATTCTTTCTACTTTATCTTTTGCTTGCATATCTGTTTCTACAATGTGTTTTCTTAAAGTTCCTTCCATAAGCATTATTGTATATTCTGCTTTCTTATTTTCTTTCAAATAATTTAGTCTTAATCGTCCATATTTTCCTATACAATAATCTGGATATTCATCCTTTGGTATTACTAAATTTGGTACATAATAATCTCCTTCCTTGTGATATTCAATTTTGTTTTTTCTTTCATTATCCATAATGAAAACCTCCTTTAAAATAAATTTTTATATAAAAATAGAATAGATTTACTATTCTATAATTACCTTGATTTTTCTACAATTAAGAAACCAGAGAGAGTGAGCTTTGTAGATTAGGCGTAATATATCCCATTTTGATAAAAGGATTATTACGCCTCTATTTATAAGAAACCGTCGGTCGTTCGCCGAGTTTCATAGGCAGTCTAGTAAGTAGCTAATGCTACTATAATTGCTGATAACTTAATATCCTTGCTTATACTTGTCCAAGCTTTTTACAATTATAAATCCACATCCAAGTATCCACCAATACTCTTTTTTTATTGTGAGTTTTTCGTTCTAAGTTCTCACTGACGCACTTTGTATAAATAGACTGTTTACACTCATACGAATAGACTTTATAGCATCGGCTCCATCTAACCTTATCACTTTTATAGAGTTTGAGACATTATCTCTTACAAAATAAAAAACACCTACAACTTTTACATTGTAAATGTCTTTTATTTTAATATTCAATTATTTATAATATTCAAATATATCTATATCTCCTTTGTCAAAATTTCTTTCATAATCATCTGGATATTCTTCTTTAAACCACTTAACCTTATCTAGTATTTTATTCCTTACTTCTGTAGTATCAACATTTGAATACTTTTCTATTGAAAGTAATATTGGTATTATGCTGTTTCCACTGATACATAAATCATAATTTTCATAGTCATAAGAACCCCACTCATTCTCTTTTATCTTCAATTTTTCTTTATATGATATGTATATATAATCATCTTTAAACAAATGGTTAATTTTAAATGGCTTATATCCTACATCAATAACGTCTGATGTTTTTAAATAACCATACATATACCATATTGACCTACTATGGAATTCAACAAAATCTTCTGGTAAATCTTCTTTTTTTATTTTTGTTGGATAGTGTCCCCCTAGCATATAAATATTCATTATCTCTGTCTAATGTTTCCCTGTATGATTTACCAAATCTTCCTCTTGTATAAAATAAAGCTTTTATTCTACTCAATCTAATATTCCTCCTTTACTTGTTACTTAGTTTCCACATTATCATAGGATGTTCTTTTATTCTTTCCACAATTTCTTTATCATTAAATAATAATTCTGGTTCATAAATTCCTTTTTGAAATTTATTATAAAAAAGTTTTGTATTATCATCTATAACTAAAATATCTTTTAAATACTCTCTTACAACCTTTTTCATCTCATCTACATTACTCTTTTTTGGATTTCTGTCTTTTAATGTTGGTAATAATTTTGTTTTTATATCTTGTCTTTTTAATTTTTCAATATTATCAATTTTCATATTTTCAAGCTTGTACCCACAAACAGCAATATATTCTAGCATAAAACATTGCTTTAGTAATATTTTTTCCTCTTTATCAAACAAATCATATTTGCTTAATGTATATACATCAAATAAATCTCTAGCTGTTGTTCTATCTAATAAAGCACATATTTTTGCAGCATATATTTCTATTGGATTTAAACAATGAATTGTTAAATGCTTGTCCTTAAATACATTTGTACTAACTTCTAATTTTTTAGTTTCTAAAATATGAACTCTATTCATATAGTTTATTTCAATTTTTATATTATCAATATTTCCTTTTATATCAACGTATTCTGCAACAATAGAATCTAATGCATATACATTTTTAGATTTTTCCATATTTATTCTATAATCATTCACATTCAAATATTGTATAACCCAATTATGTATATTTTTTCTTTGTTCTATCATTTCTTCTTTTCCTATATTTTCCGTCAAGTCTAAATCAATATCAACTGATAATCTTGGAAAATTGAATACTGCTGTATTAATTGCTGTGCCACCTTTTAATGCTAATAGTTTATTTAATTTTTCATCACTGTTTATCCATTGTAAAATTCTTATTAATCTCTCTACCTTTTCAAGTGTTGATCCAATAAAACCCGTCTCTTTAGAAATATTCTCTATATAATTTCTATATTTTTCTACCAATATAATCCTTCTCCTTTATTTGTAAATATTTTTGGAACTACTAAATTCCATTCTTTAATATATTTGCTTTTCATTCTTTTAGTTTCTTCATTAAAATATAACTTTTTATTTTCAGATTTGCTTCTGCATTCTTCTATTATATCTTGCTCTACTCCATAATGCTCTTTAAATAATTCTAAGAAAAATCCTACTTTGCCATATAATTTGCTAGAATTGTATTTTTTTAAATATTCTAGTATCTTATTTTCATCTAGTTTTCCAAATAATTCTAAGCACATTATTAATTCTTCATTTCCTCCTGCTAATTCTGTTTTATCTATACAATCTATAAAGGTTCTTTCTTTATCGGTTATTCTAACTTTATCATCTTGTACTATTCCAAAATCATATTTGCTATTTATATATTTATATGATATTCCTTCAAATTCAAAATTTGTAAATCTTTTTTCTGTAGAAACATATACTTCATAAAAAACTTGATTTTTTACTCCATAATATTCTAAAGCAGAATGATATGATATGTATGCATCTTCCTTTATTTTAGAAGCTATCATGTACTGATCTGGAATTGTATTTTTAAACTCTATATTGCATACAACATATAAATTATGCTTTACTCTTTTTATATAACCAAATAGCAGCAAATTTCTTATTATGCTTTTAGCTGTATTCATATTTCCTGTTAACTTATATACATCATCAACATTAAAAACCTTTAAAATTAATATTTTTTCATATCTTTTCATTTCTATTTCCTCGTTTTTTGTATTAAAAGTGTGTCTTTTCACACCCTTTTGTTACATTTTAGCACACTTTTTGTTTTCTGTCAATAAATTTGTTTCGTTTTTTGTATTAAAAGTGTGTGTTTTCAAATCTTATTAATACAAATTTCGTGATTTTGCGTTTACTATTTATTTATCGATTTTGTATTAAAAGTATCAAATTTTTAATACTTTTGATACTTTTTCATTACGAATTTTTTCCGTTTATGGAACTTTTTCGTAATAACTATATGTATTTTCAATATCAATATACATTTTTAAGTATTTTAATATACAAATTTTAAGAGTATCAATATTTTTCAAAACTGTACATAACAACAACACTCATGTGTATATTGTCCCCCATTTTCTCTAACACCTGGCAAATAGGCTTTAATATATCCTGGCTCTAAATGTCCTTTTTCAAATGGTGGGTCTAATAATTTAATAATTCCATTTTCTTTATCTACTAAATGATTTTCTAAACTTTCCATTGAAATATATTTTTTATCATTATCTCCTGCTTTTGATATGATACTCCAACTTTGTGCAATACTATCAATTCTACATTCATCATTTTCCATACTACCTAATACATTTCCATCATCCATAAAGGCTCTTTTATACCATCTACCATCCCAACCATTTGTATTTAATGCTTTTTTCAATTGGATTTTTATTTCTTTATATTTTTCGATTCGATTTTCTTCAAGAATGGTATTATCATTCTCATCTTTCACTGTTTCACATATTGAAATAAATTCATCTAAAATAGTATACAAGAAAAATCCTAACCAAACACTTTCTCCTCTTCCTTTATTTCCCACTGTACTAAAACCATCATTCCAATCCCCACTACCAATTTTCGGTAATCCATTTTCTCCAAAATTGAAACTCTTTTCTATTGCTCTAATGCAATGTAAATAAATGCTTTCTTGTTTTTCACTTTGTGGATATTGGTCATATCTTTCATCTACACCTTCTTCTAATATAGCTCCTTTTAAATATGGCGTCTCTATTTCTAAGATGCTATTATCCCCTGTAAAATGAATATATTGTAGCACAAGATATGGTAACCATAATAAATCATCTGAAAATCTTGTTCGAATTCCTCTATTGGTTTCTTCATGCCACCAATGTTCTACATCTCCTTCTTCAAATTGATGTTTACTATGTTTGATAATTTGCTGTTTTAAAATTTCTGGTGAAATGTATTTTAAAGCAATAGTATCTTGTAATTGGTCTCTAAAGCCAAAAGCACCTCCTGATTGATAATATCCACTTCTTCCTAGAAGTCTACTTTCTAGCGTTTGATAAATACACCAACCATTTAGCAAAATATTGGTTGATTCTAATGGCGTATATACTTGTAGTTTTCCCAATAGGTCTTTCCAATAATTTTTTACACGTTCTAACTCTTGCCTACAATTCTGTAATTTACTATATTTATATGCTATATTTTTGCAATCAATCATTGTTTCTTCTGCTCCTAGTACAAAAGAAATTTCTTTATTTGAAAAACTCTCAATTTCTACTTCAATTTCTAATACAATACAAGCATCTCTACCGATTGCATTACTATTATTTAGTCTAAGTTTCTTAATACCATCTGGATTAGATAATCCATTTTTTCCTAAGAAAAATTTTTTATCTCCTGTATAACTCTTTATTTTTTCACTAGATGACACATATAATTTGGTATTCTCTATTTCACTGGCATATAAATTACATGCTGTTAAAGTATTACTATTTCTATCAAATTTGATGCTAATATTCCCAGATGTTTTGAATTCATCTTCTCCAATTACTGGTTTGATATAATAATATAATTTTAGATGTTTTCGATTTGGTGTTTTATTACTCAAATTCAAAATCCCTATTTTACAACTATCTTCTCTTGGAACAAACATTTCTAATTCTTGCACAATTCCCAAATTACTATGAATATATTTGCAATACCCAAACCCATAGATGACATTATAGTTTCGATTATCTGGCATTGGGTTTAATCCTAAAGACCAGCTTTTCTTTGTGTCCATATCTTTTACATAGATAACCTCTGACGGAATATCGAAACTTGGATTATTATTCCAACTAGTTAATCGATTTAATCGACTATTTTTATACCAACTATATCCTCCCATATTTTCTGTGACAATGGTTCCAAATTTTTCATTGGCCATAATATGTGACCATACTGTTGGCAAACGATTTTTTTTATTAGCACGTATCCAATATTCTTTTCCATCTTCTGAAAAAGCCCCATATTCATTGTAATATTTTAAAGTTTTTGTATCTTTTAGAATGTCCACATCTTCTGTATTTTCTTCAACAAATTGATTTACATTTTCTTCTTCACTAATTTCTTTATAGTTTTCTAGATAAGTTTCTTCTATTTCTTTTAGATTATTTTCTAAATTTCCTTTTGCACAATCAATTGTGATAACAGATATAAATTCTAGAAAAGTAATATCTTTTTTATCCATTTCCTCTTCATTTAATATAAAAATGCCTGCTTTTATATTTTTTAAATATCCCATATGTTGGTTTAATATAGTAGAGTCGATTTCTTCTCTTACATAATTTTCATAGCTGTATTTTTCTTCATCCAAAATAACAATTTCTGTTTCTACATTTTTGGTTCTAAAATATTCATAAGCCTTTAATACCTCTTTTAAACCTTGCACATCATTTGCATTTTTCATTTTTACCAAAATAATTGGTAGGTCACCTGATATTCCATATTTCCATAAATCACTTTGCTTATAAGTTTGTGTTTGATTGATTTTCTCTTTTTCTACACTTTTTATAGAATCATCAAACACAATATAGGATAACATCTTTTGATACATTTCAATGTCTTTTCCTTTCATATTTAAATATCGTGTTTCTGCTTCTACTCTTGCTTTTGACAACTCAAATTCATTTTTTACATTTTCAAATGATGTATATTTTTCTAGGTTTTGAAGCACTTGTTCTTTTTCCTCTTCTACAGATAATATAAAATCGATTACCACTTTTTCCTGTTTCTTTATTTTGATGGTTCTTTTCATAGCTACCACTGGTTCTGTCACAAGTCCTATTTTTTTAGAAAATGGCAATGAATCTTTTACCATTTTTGGTATTTTTAAATTTCCTCTTCCATTAAATTTTTCTTCTTCGATTTCATATTCCAAATCACCAATTCTATCTTCTCTACTTGCATGTAATGTTGTTGCTAGATAGACTTCTTTTTCTCCTAATTCTCTTTTCTTTCTTTTAACAAGTAATGCTTCACTTTTTTCATCATATCCATAGACTAGAAATAGATTATTAAAGGCTGGGTGTGCGTAATATTGTTCTTTTGGTGTCAAGATTGGTTCAAAATATCCTGTCAATTCTACAATTTCTTCTTCATTTCCTAAATTTTCTATTATCATTCTTCTTAATTCTACTGGTTCATTTGAGGCAACTGTTGTTTTTATCGTTGCTTTTATATTTCCACTTGTTATCTCTTGTTCATTTTTATCTGGCATAAATCGAATTTGGTATTGATTTTCATTTTTTATATTTTGTGAATAACTAGAACTCATAATTTGTTTGTTTTTGATACTTTTGATATAAAATATAATTCCTTGTGTATAATCATCTGTACGTTTAAAATGATTGATATAAATATTTTTATATTTACTAACCCCTTCTCCTTTTTGATCCATTGCTATCATATAATTTTCATTAGAAATAACATTTCCTGTGATTAATCTTTCATCTATTTTGGTATATGTTCTTACAATATAATCTTCATAATCTTTATATTTTAATTTTTCTACCTTTTCTTTATCTTCTTTTGTGATAATTGCTTTTTCTGGCATTGTCTCTTGAAGTAAAATGGTAACTGCTTGTATTTCTGGATTTTTCGTAAATCGTTTTTGCAAGATTAGTTGATTGATTAAATTATTGATAGATAATAAAATTAATCCTTGATGATGTGCCATATAGGTCTTCACAACCTCTGCCTTTTTCCCTTTTCTAACTCTTTCTGGAGTAAAATCTAAAGATTCATAAAATCCGTATTTGCTATACATACCATATTGTTCTAATACTTTTAAGTTTTTAACGACTTCCTTCGGAATATCTGTAATAGCTAACATACTACCATAAGAAGATACGACCATTTCATCTGCTAACCCTCTTTTTAATCCCAACCATGGAATTCCAAATGCTTTATATTGATAATTAGATTGTAAATCTTTTAAATTAAATGCTGCTTCTGATACACCAAATGGTAAATGCATTTCTTCTGCATATTTCATTTGACTCATCATCATGAATTTGCAAGATTCATCTAATAAGCTACCTTTATATTTGGGAATATTCATGTTTGGCATTAAATATTCAAATGCTGTTCCTGACCAAGAAATTAATCCTTTATATTTTCCTAAAATGGTTAATGTTCTACTTAAATGATTCCAATGTTTTGACGGAATATCTTTTTTCGCAATAGCAACTAAACTTGCTTGTCTTGCCTCTGTTGCTAACAAGTCATAATATGAATCTGTTAATTTGTTTTCTTCAATGTTATATCCTATAGAAAAAATTTGATGTTCTTGACTATATAAATAAGTAAAGTCTGTTTGCTCAATAATTCTTTCAATAATTTCTAGCATTTCTTTTATTTGATTTTGTAATTTTACACTTTCTTCTCTATTTTGCTCTGAAGAAAGCATATTTTTATTTTGTAATATTTCTTGTATTTCTTCTAAAAATGCTTTTGTCACATACAAATATCCAACAAAATTACCACTATCCACTGTTGAAATATACCTTGGCCTTAATGGCTCTTTTGTTTTGGTATCATACCAATTGTATAAATGTCCATTCCATTTTTGCAAACTATCTACTGAAGTTAGTACTTTATATAACAAATCAATTGTTTCTAGTAAAGCTTCATATTGTAAGTCATAACTTGAAACAATCGCCAAAATGGATAATCCTATATTTGTTGAAGATGTCCTTGTAACAATTTTTTGTTTTCTAACTTCTTGATAATTATCTGGCATCAGATAGTTATTTTCCTTATTGATATACTGTTTAAAAAATTGCCATGTTTTTCTTCCGATTTCTAAAACATATTCTATTTCTGTTTTATCTAATTTTTCAATTGCTTTTACTTCTTTTTTCTCTTTACTTATATACCACATGATAAAAGGTGTAACAGTCCACAAAATACCTAATATCATTTGAATGATAAAATCTCCAAATCCTTTGTTGGTTAATGCAAGTCCTATGGTTAAAATTCCCAAAGCGATATTAAACCACATTTGCTCTATATAGGATATCACATCATTTTTGGCTTGTTTTTCTGCTTCTTCTGATGTCATCCATTCTAATAGTTTTTTGTGGCTTACCCATTTTCGATACAATGTTTTTATAATAGCTATACAAGAAACATATGCTTTATATGGTAATACACCTATGGTTATCAATATTCTTAATCCAATCCCTTTATATCCTGATATCCTAGGAGAAAATTTCTTTTGCTTATGCTCTCCCTCTTTTTTTACCAACATAGTATTAAAGATTTCTAATATATTGGACATAACAACTGCTATGATACTTATCATAACAAATGGATATGTTTCAAAATGATATACTTTTCCTAGCATAACAAATAAAACCAAAGAAATGATAACCATGATTTCAATCAAACTTCTTCTTAAATTATCAAAAATCTTATATTTTGAAAGACAGTTTAATGGATTTTGTATGTTTCCTATTTTGCTATTTACTTTGCCCTTCAGCCAACTAATAATTTGCCAATCTCCTCTTATCCATCTAGATAATCGGTTAATAAAACTATTATATTTGGTAGGATATCCATCCATTAGCATAATATCTGTTGCCAACCCGCAACGTAAATAACAGCCTTCTAATAAATCATGACTTAATACTGTATTTTCTGGTATTGCATTTTTTAATACTTTTGAAAACACCCTCAAATCATAAATTCCTTTTCCTGTAAAGATACCTTCTTCAAAATTATCTTGGTATAAATCAGAAATCGCATTTGTATAAGAATCAATTCCACCCGCTCCTGCAAATATTTGTGTAAATATGGTTTTATAGGAAATATCTAAATTGATTCCAATTCTAGGTTGAATAAGTCCATGTCCTTCTATGACAACATTTTTTTCTTCATCAATGACTGGTTTATTTAAGATATGTGCCATTGCTCCTACCAATTCAAAAGCGGAATTTAAAATTAAATCTGTATCTGCATCTAAGGTTATTACATATTGTATCTTTGGAATACAATCTTTGTATTCTTCTATGATATTGGCACGAAATACATTTTCTTCATTGCCTAACAGATATTCATTAAATTGTGTCAGCATTCCTCTTTTTCTTTCCCAACCTAAATAACAATCTTCTTTTTCATTCCATTCTCTTTTTCTATAAATAAAATGAAAAATCGGGAAATCACTTTCTTTTGAATATTTTTTATTTAAGCTTTCGGCTAATTTCATTCCTGTTTCAATCACTTCATTATCGATTTTTTCTTCTTTCATATTACTTTCTGAACAGTCACCTAATAAAGTAAAATACAAATTTTTTGATTGATTCGCAATATAATATACTTCCAGTTTATGCATCAATTCTTTTACTTTTTCTTTGTTTTTTAGAATGGTTGGAATCACCACCATAGTTGCATTTTCTTCATCGATTCCTTTTGAAAAATCTATTTTCGGAATTGGTTTTGGTTTTACGATTTTACTTAACATATATTGTATGATTTGTGTTACAATTTCTGATGATGGAATTAATAGAATAAGAAAACTTAATAGATATATCCCTATATTTTGAATATATAGGTTTAAAATACTGCTAAATACTAGCGATAATATAATTGATAAAATCATATTTGTTGCAATATATAGTTTTTGTTTTGTTTTTTCTTTCAAATATTTTGGTACTTTACACTGTAATTCTTGATAAACTTTTTGAATTCCTTTATCAATAATATAATACCCAATATGTGCCTTTTTCCCATTTTGTTTATTATCTTCCGCCAATTGCAAAATCTTTTTGGCTATATATATTTCTGATATTTTTGTTTTTTTCGATATTTCTTTAATGATGTTCCTATAACTCTCTTTGGTCGGATTGTCCATTTTGGAATACACATCTGCTGGGTCTTGTTTTAAAATTTCTTCTACTCCATTTATTTTCTCAAAAATTTCTAGAAAATTGATTCTTTGAATGGTCTTTATGCTTGTAATACTATTTCCAATAGATACTTTTTTAACAGCAATATCAAAATGTTCTTTTTTGATAACTTCTTGGACAGTTGTTCCTGTCATTTCGACAATTTCATCTAATATTTTCAAATAGCGATATCCCTTTTTTCCATATCGTTTTAGTATATATGACATATATTCTATAAATGGATATTTCACATCATGTAGCATATCTTTTTTGATATTTTTCAAATGATATATATGATTTTCCTTCTTGTCTTGTGGATTTTCAATTAGTTTTTGCACAATATTTTCTGCTTTCACTTTCTGTATTTGACTACTATATATTTTTTCACAGATTTCTCTAATATTTTCAATAATGGATATTTGAAGAAACAAACCAATATTCCAAATTTCCTCCATACTTAATGTCTTTTTTTCTTGATAACTTGCAAGATAATCTTCTATGTCTTCTTTTTCAATCTTATTATCTGTATAAGCTACAATTTCTGCTGCTAACACATATATTCTGGCAAATCCTTTGTATTTTCCATTTGCAATCCCCAGAAAATTCATATATTTTTTTAATGTTAATTCTTTTTGAATTTGTTTTACTGTTTCTTCTATGATATAGAAATTATCTAGCAACCATTCACCTGCTGGATGTGTTGTAATTCCTAATTTTACATGTTCATTTAATAAATTATATACAATTTTTATGGTTTCATAATTTTCGATTAATTGAGGAATTGGATACGTTTCTTTAGATGGTTTATTTACTAAATTATGGTTTGATGCAATTTTTTGCAAATGATTTTCTAATTGCTTTTTATCTACTATTGTTCCATCAATTTTTAATATTTTATTTGTTTTCAAAAAAATCCACTCCTTGCAAATATGTTTTACACATATTGTTTGCAAAGAGTGGATTTTTTATACTCTTCTGTTATTTTTTATCTAAATTTAATACTCCATTTCATTATCTGCTTCTGCTCTTTTTTCTTCTTCAACTTTTACTTGTCTCTCTTTAAAATAGTTACCAAAATTTTTATCTATATCTCGTAACTCATATTCTTCTGGTAACCCGACATAAGTTTGATCATTTTTTTCATATACTATACCATTGTTTCTTATTTGTTCAACGTCAATTTCTTGATATTGCTGGTCGATGGCACCAATTCCTGCAATGGTATTTTTATTTTCATTATCTACTAAAACATATACATGTCCTATATGCTTTGATTCTACCCATGATTCTCCCGCCTGTAGATCTTTTGTAGTTTTTGAAGCATTTTCTAAATAAGAAATTTCTCCATCCTCAGAACGTTGCTCTATAATATGTCCTTCTCCTACATAGTCTTGGAATATAATTCCTAAATCATCTTTATCAATTTCTGCTTGTTCTAATAGATTATCATTATACATTTTTAAGATTTCATCCACTATATGGGTATCACTTAGCTCTTCTTGTAAATTTTCTGTTTCTTGATATTGACTCAAATCTCGTAATCCTTGTAAATATTCATCTCTTTTAGTATGTGAAGTATCACTTTCATTGTCCATTTCAATATTTGTTTTATTATCTGGCTGCTTTCCTTCATTTCCATCAGTTAATAATGCTTGTCCACCTACTGCAATTCCTATGGATCCCAATATTGCTATTATTGTATTTCTAATACCTCTTCTTGTTCTTCTAGCTTCTACTTTTTTGGTTACTCTTTCTTTACCTTTCTCATTTAGTCTTTTCCCTTTAGCTTGTTCTATTCTTTCTATTTCTTCATCTATTTCTTGTTTCTTTTTTTCTTCTCTTCTGGCCTTTATATTCTCCCATATTCCCATTTTACCTTCCTCCTTAGTCTATCTATTTTTATTATATCATAAAAATATAAGTTGTAAAGTTTTTTCTTATTTTTCATTTTTCTCTGCATTTCTTTCACTTTCGACAAAATTCTTCATATGATATATAAAGCAACTTAAGTTGTTTTAGAAAGGGTGATTTTAAAATGGAATATAATAAAAAACCATGTCAAATTTTAGATATCGATGGTGTTATATCTGGAGGAAAACAATTTGATCTAGACATTACTTTACCAGAAGACAACAGAGATGTCATTTATGGGGTTGTAAAGGATTGTTTTAAAGAACCAGTTACAGATGCTGTCGTAAAATTAGTTGAAATTGTTTATGATTGTGGTAAAGAAGAACGTAGACCAATTGGGCATACCTTTACTGATTGTGAAGGAGAATTTGTCTTTGGGCCTTTATGTCCAGGAAAACAATATGCTATTCAAATCTGGGTAAATGATACCAAGAAAATTAAAATTTGTGCAAAATGTCATCATGAAGGAAAATGTTTGAAAGGTGAAAAACATGAAAAATGTGATTGTTTTTTAGAATCTGATAAATGCAAAGACAAAGACAAAAAAGATGATAAATATAATGATAAATACGATAATAAATGTGATGATAAATGTAAGGATAAATATGAAGATAAATGCTGTAATAAATATGATGACAAACATGATGACAAATGTAATAAAAAATGTGATGAAAAACATGATGATAAAAAACCAGGTTACTATGACAGACCATGTTGTTGTGACAAATCAAATTACTAGTATCTAAAATCTATCATAAAAATCAAAAATCCAACTTTTATTTAAGTTGGATTTTTGATCTTTTGCTTATATCTAAACATATTTTTTTATATCTCTTTATATTTTTTATTTCCTTATCTTATACAATTCCCATCTTTTTAATCATTTGTCTTCCCTTTTTCATCATTTTTCTTTTTGTACTTTTTCCCATTTCTGTATACATTATAGCTGCTCCTGTTACTAATAATCCTCCTATAACAATACCTTTTACAAATTTCATAATCATCATCCTCTCTAAAATCTTATTTTAATTTTCATTTTTCTTAGTATCTCGTATTTTTTGTTTTTTATACCATTTTATAATGGTATAAATTTCATGAATAGCAATAACTGCTAAAAATACACCAAAACATTTTCTTAATAGATTTACATCAATATTAATCGATATATTCGCTCCAATAATAGCACCTAAAATTCCAAATATTGAAATGAATACAGCACTTTGCAAGGCAATGTTTTTATTTTTTAAATTTATTATAATTGCTATTATGGAGGTAGGAATAAAAAAAATTAGATTTGTAGCTTGTGCAATATGTTGTTCTATTCCTAACATATATACAAGGAGAAAGATTAATATTGTTCCTCCTCCCATCCCTGTTCCACTAATAATTCCTGACAATATTCCTATTAAAATTTCTATCATATTTTTCCTCTTAATTAAAAATCATTTTATAGGAAGCATATATTAAAAAAATAGTAAATGCCATTTTTAAATATTGAACTGGTATCTTTTTTAGCACTTTTGCCCCTATATATCCTCCTATCATTCCACCAATGGCACAAAGTATAGAAATGTTCCAATCTATATAATTCCCTTTATAATAGAAAAAGCCACTTGTTATAACCATTGGCAATATACAAAATATAGAGGTTCCTCTTGCTTTTTTGTCTTCCATGTTTAATAAATATATTAATGCTGGAACCACAATCATTCCTCCTCCAGTTGAGAAGAGTCCACTAACAATTCCAGCTAGCAATCCTATAATCATTTTTTTCGCTATATTTTTCATATTTCTATTTTTTACAAATTCTTGCTTTTTATACACTTATTCCTTATCTTGTTGCTCTTCTAACCTTTGAAATATGCTTTCTGCTAATTGTGTAACTCTTTTATCACATTTTAGCATTTGAGCAATAATTTCTTTTCGTAACTCTTCATCGTTTACATTTTCTACTATATCCAAAAATTTTTGTAATTCAAATAAATATATTTCGTCTTGATTTTTCCACTTGCTTTCTTTTGTATTTTGTCCATCAGTTCCATCCTTTTGCATTTTTTCCTCCTATTGCTATATTTCTACATATGATTTCCACATTTTGATATCATATACCAAAAAAATATAAAGATGACAGTTTTTTTATAAAATGTCATCTTTGTTATATAACTCACTATTTGATTCTTATAAATCAATATTTTCATCTTTTATAAAATATTTTGTTCCTACCATTTCATCTGGTAAATATTGTTGTTCTACATAGTGTCCAGGAAAATTATGAGGATATAAATAGCCATTGCTATATCCTAAATTTTTCATATCTTCAATTGGTGCATTTCTTAAATGCATTGGTACTTCTCCTGTTTCTTTATTTTTTACATCTTCTAATGCTTGATTAATCGCTAAATAGCTTGCATTGGATTTTTTAGATAATGCGACATATATTGCTGCTTCTGATAAAATGATTCTGGCTTCTGGCATCCCCACCATATGAACAGCTTGCATAGCAGAATTAGCAACGACTAATGCTTGTGGATTTGCCAATCCTACATCTTCTGAAGCACAAATCACAATTCTTCTTGCCAAAAACATTGGATCTTCTCCTCCATTTAAAGCCCTTGCTAAATAAAATACAACTGCATCAGGATCAGAACCTCTCATAGATTTGATAAATGCACTAATATTATCATAATGTGCTTCCCCATTTTTATCAAATATTGCTTTTCTATCTTGCACACTATTTTTTATAATCTCATCTGTAATATGGATATATCCATCTGCATCCATATTGGTCGTTAATACCGCAACTTCTAAACCATTTAAAGCTGTTCTAACATCTCCATTGGAAATAATCGCTAACTTTTTTAAAGTTTCGTCTTCTATTTTTAAATTATATTCTCCTAATCCGTCTTTTCTAGTAATTGCATTTTTTAAAATTGTGAAAATATTTTCTGTTGTTAATGGCTCTAGTTTGATAACCATTGACCTAGAAATTAAAGCTTTATTTACTTCAAAATATGGATTTTCTGTAGTTGCACCAATTAAAATAATTGTTCCGTTTTCTACATAAGGAAGTAATGCATCTTGTTGTAATTTATTAAATCTATGAATCTCATCTATAAACAATATACTTTTACCAGCTGGATTTATCATAAAGTTTTTTGTTTCTTCTACGACTCTTTTAATATCTGCTACTCCTGAAGTAACGGCATTAATTTTATAAAATTTATATTTTGTGGTTTCACTAATGACTCTTGCTAGTGATGTTTTTCCACATCCAGGTGGGCCAAAAAGAATAATGCTAGATAGTCTATCCGCCTTTATGGTTCTATATAAAATTTTTCCTTTTCCTAAAACATGTTCTTGCCCAACATATTCTTCTAGGGTTCTTGGTCTCATTCTAAATGCTAATGGTTCATTACTATTCATTTTTCTACATCCCTTTCTTAAGGAATAAATTTGGTTAGAAAAGATTTAAATTTTAACTATGATGACACACTTGTTACATTCTCTGTAAACTTTAGGTTTATATCTAAAATGATTTTGGCAACGTCAAAACTATTATTATTTTTTAACCTTTCTAATTTGCTAACATGGTTAATCCTTTCTTAATCAAATCTTCTGTTGTTAAATTTGTTTTATCTATTTTCATAAATGCTTTTTCAATCTCTTTTTTGTTATATCCTAAAACTTGCAATGCTGCTATTGCTTCTTGTACTTTGTTATCATCTTGAATCATTTGTTTTACTTTCATACTTGTTTCACTCATGTCTTTATTATTTTTTGAAGCATTTTCTAATTCTTGAATTTGTTGCTCTTTCTTGATTTTGTCTTTTAATTCTAAAATAATTCTTTTTGCTGATTTAGGTCCAATTCCTGGAATGGAGGTTAATACATTGATATCTTCTGATACAATTGCTAACACAAATTCAGATGGTGTACATACAGCAAGCATGGCCAATGCTGTTTTAGCTCCAACTCCACTAACTGATAATAATAATTCAAACATTCTCAATTCTTCATTAGAATTAAATCCATATATACTAATATCATCTTCTCTAACTCTATAATAGGTATATACTTTTACTTTTTCTCCTATGTTTCCTAATTTCTCCATTCCAATACTTGACATGAATACTTTATATCCTAGTCCTCCTACATCAATGACCACATATTCTGTCATTTTCATTTCTAATGTTCCTTTTATATATGCTAACATATCTTCTTCCTCCTTTTATGATTTGACAACTTTTATGTATCATAAAAATAAGTAGCTTCTAAATCTGCTTCATGTGTTAATAAAGCTATTGGATATTTTGTGTAAGAAGCCCCTATGGCATTATATAATTCTTTGGGTTCTGTATATCCCATATGCCATCTAATTGCATATTTTTCTTCTGGTGTTAATTTCATATATTCTGTTATCATCATAACAGATTTTTCTCCATGACCATATGGAATGGTATCTTCAATTGTATAATATGGTACTTTTTCCCATACACCTAATGCATTTTTTGCATTTCTATAATCGACTTTATAAAAATTGGTTTTACAGATGTCATGTAATAGCCCAATGATAATAATAGATTCTTCTGGTACGGTTACACCTTTTATATTGTGTTCTACTTTATGTTTTAAAATTTCATATACTTTTAAACTATGCTCTACTAATCCACCTTCATGGTCTCCATGAAATCTAGTACTTGCAGGTGCTTTAAAAAAATCTGATTTTTCTAAAAAATTGATAATATCTTCTATTCCTTCTCGATTTACTTTTCTCAATAAATTTAAAAATTCTTCCTTCATTTTTTGCTTCATTCCTCTCTACATTTATCTTTTTTCGTATACAATCATGTTAAGCTTCTTCGATTCGTTAACACATGCTTTTTTATTCTTTCACATTATATAAATTCTATCTAAAAAAGTCAATATGTTTTCGAACTTTTGTTTAGTCTCTTTTCCCAAACTTACATCTTAATATCTAAGATATAAAAATTTCTTTTTATGAAATTATTAAAGAGAAACCTCTCCTTTATATATATAAGGTTTCTCTTGCAATATTATCTATCAATTTCTTTTCTTGATTTTTCAATTGCTTTTGAACATTCATTTATTTGAGCAATTTCTTCGTCAGAATATACTTTTTCTGGTTCTTCATCACACACATATTCTAATAATCTTCTTACCCAACTGTTTTTTTCATTTCCTTTTTCATCATATCTAGCAGAATGATGTGTCACCTTTGTAATAATTTCTGGATGATTTCTTGCTTCCTTTCTTAATTTGGCAATATCAAACTTTTTACCTTTAATAAGCTCTGGCTCTAGATTTTCATATTCTTCTATAGGTAAACCAAATGTTGCTGTACTATTTCCTGGTTCTATTTGACCATATTTTTTACCATACAATTTTTCTATAATTACTTTTTGTGTGTTGTGTAATTTGACAATTAAATATCCGCCTACATATTTTCTACTATAGTTTTTATCTAACAATGCTAATAGTTTCCATCTCTGATATGGATCTGTTACTGTATTTTTACCACTTGTTAGCCCCTCTTCTTTCTCTTTTTTCTCTCTGGTTGTCGTGTTTTCTCCTTTTATATCTGATGCATATGCAGAAATATAGTGTTCTACTAATTTTTCTCTTTTCTGGACATTGTCACCATATGTTGTATATATTAATATCAATTTTTCTGTTTCATCCATATCTGGATTTTGTAATATTTCTTCTATACTTACTTTTTCTTTTTCAGATTCAAAATATGTTCTTGCATCACTTGTTCTCAAATCTCCTTGAAGAGTTAATTTCTTTACTAATTCATCTTTTCCATATTCTAATACTGTTTCTAATGTCAATAAATTATCTTTATATAGTTCGATTATATCTTCTTGTGTAATATTGGTCATATGTTCTAGTATTCTTTTGTCTGATTGAATCTTTTCACTTTCGTCTAGATTTGCTCTTTCTAATGTTTGATATAATAATCCATATCTTTTATATTTCAAATTTGCTTCTAAATTCGTATTTTTGCGTTTCTTTTCTTTTTTAGCCTCTTGATATAGATTTGCTAATTCTTCTTCTCTTAGTTCAACATTTATCTTTTGTTCTTCTGGTAATTTTTCGTTTATTCTTTTAATTGTGTCTAAGTTTATTCTATTTTGTATATATACATCTAAGATATTTCTTGATGTAAAAATTCCTTCTTGATAATATTGATAAATCTGATTCTCTTCTAATGGTATTGGATATCTCATAATTGCTTCTTTTATGTCTCTCTCTTGAATTCTTCCTTTATCAAATGCTTCCATAACCAATTCTTTCTCTCCATAGCTTTCAAGAATATCCATACTAATGACATGATCACTATATAAGTTCATTAACATTTCATTACTTAACTCATCTTCTAATATGTTTACAATATCATCTCTGTCTTGCATTCCTAATGCATTGTGTAATGTTATCAGATTTTCATATTTTTTTCTTTTTTCTTGAATTTCTTGATTTTGTTCTTCATTCTGTTCATCTACATGATAAATTTCTTTATATAAATTTGCAATTTCTTGAATGTCATAAAGTTCTTCTATTCTTCCTTGTATCTTCTCTTCTTTTCCACTTTCTATTCCTTCTACAGTCATTTGTAGTCTTTCTTCTGGTGTTAATAATTCCCAAGCTTCTTCATTATTTAAGTCAATGTTTTGATTATCTGTAAATTTTTGTTGCTTAATTTTTTCTTTGATTTCTTCGAAATTCATATTTTTTTGTTTAGCATATGCTTCTACCTTTTTTAGATTAAATGCTCCACATGCATATAATCCTACTAGAGTTTCTTCTGATACAGGATAGCTCATTGCAATTGTATATAAAGTTGCATTATTTAATTTTTTTCTTTGTGCTAAATATAGAAGATTTTCTTCCTTTTGTGCCAATTTTCTCAATTTGTCTTTGGAGCAATATTCTTCATAACCATGAGTATCCTTTAATGTTTTGCTTCCACTAATTAAATCATCATCTGTGTAATATTCTTTAGTTTCACTATTCCATTTAGATAACATTGCATAAATTTTTTGTTTTCCTACGACAATATTGTCATTGTCTTTAATTGTTGTCTTTTCATTAATATTTTCTAAAAGTTCCTCTAAGTTGTCTAAAAAAGTAATGTCTTTTTCATCTAATTTTGCACCTTTTTCTAAATTTTCATTTATATACCACGCATAAATTAAAATACATTTTTCCGTATTAATATATGGTTTAAGTTTTTCTAATTCTGATTGTACTTCTCTATTATACTTTTCTTTATCAATGATTTTTGTTTTCTCTATTATGTCTTCTTCACTTGTTGCTTCTCTAATTTCATTCCAAAAGTTCATGCTCTCTTCTTTTGTAAATCCTTGTTTTTCTAGAAAAGCATTTGTAATTTCAAAAAACTTTTTTCTTCCCATACTTTCATCTTCTAATATAATCTTTAATATTTCAAAAAGCATTGTAAAGCTCGTATTAGGAAGTTTATCTTTTATCTGATCATACAGCTTATTGCTTTTATCTATTCTCTGTCCATAAATAACCGTTTTTGAATCTAATATAGTAAATTCAGCATCTTCTGTTCCTATCTTATTTTCTAAAGTTTCTACTTTTATGAACTCCTCTGGTTTTATATATTTTTTAGCAAAAGTAATAGCTTTTTCTAACTCTTTTTCTGCTTGCTTTGTTAAAAAAGATACTCCTCCTTCTTTATTTTTATCATTTGCTTCTTTATATTTATCACTTAATTCCTGCCATCTTTTTACAATAATGATTAATAATTTTTTAAACTGAATATATTCTGCATTATTTTGAATATATTCTTCAATTCTTCCGCCTTCTTTTATACTTTGTCCTCTATACAAGATTTCAATTGAATCTCTAACATCTTGTTCATCAAGAGCTAAATTAACTGTTTTTAATAATGCTTGTATTTCTCTTAATAATGCCATATCTTTTTCATTCCCTTCTAAGGTATAATTTAACTTTCATTCAAGTTACACTTTTTGTTCTTTAATCTATATTTTGTTCTATTATTCGTTCTTCTAAATCTGTTAAGATATTTTTATTAATGTTAATTTCTATATTTTCTTTTTCTTTCATTTCCTTTATTTTATCCATATCTATCTTTTGTTTTGTCAAAATTAATGCATATTCTCCTTCATTATCTGCTTCTAATTGTTCAATTGCATCTTCTATATTCTTTGCATCATATATTTCTATTTCAATAAAATTCTCATCGCAATATCGTATGATGTCTTGTTGAATGTCTTCAAATTCTTCATCATCAATGTATAAAGCTACATTATATATTGGCCTATAATACACATTTGGAATTTTTGCTTTTAACAATTTCGAATATTGTGCTTTATCTTGCAGAACAATAATTTTTATTTCTTTTTTCAATGTTTCTATATCCAATGTTCTGATAACAGTAATATGTATATCTATTTTTAGTTCTTTTAATACTTCTTCAATGATTTTTGCAATCACACTGTTTGTTCCTAACATCGTTTCATTCACACATATCGTTAAATTGGTATTGCTACAAATGGCTTTTATAGCCAGAAGATATGTCATATATGGATTTCCATTATGTGTTATGATGACATTTTCATCTGTAAATTCTCCCATATCTTTCTCTTTTATATTTTCAGCAATTTGTATAAATCTATTAATATTTACTTTCATTTTATAATGTTGTTTATCTATTTGATTTGCTTTATAAATATTTTTTTCTTCTTCTTTCATTCTTTTTATAATTTTATTTAGTAAATTCTCTTTCTTACTTTTCTCCATTTTTCTTCACCCATTTTATTATAGCTTTTATCTCAGCTTTTTTCAATTGTATTGTTCTATTTTTTATTGGTTACGCACACCAGCTAACTATTCAGTGGTATAGATATTTGATATTAAACGAGTTCTTGTATATTTATTTTTCATAAATGACAAATGTGATTGGAGTGCTTGTAGCCTTTCTTGATATAAAAGAAATGAGGAAGCGGGAATAGCGAGAGGCTCGTTTCTTTTATATTTAGAAAGGCTAGAGCACGTATTGAACCGAGGAATTTATGAAAAATAAATATACAAGAACTCGTAATTAAAAATATTATACCACTGAATAGTTACACACCAGATGTGAAAAATAATAAAAATATAATTTAGTCTAATTTATAAATTTTTTTAAAAAAGAAAAACAATTAGAAATCTTCTATTCTAATTGTTTTTCTTTTCATTATCTTATATTCCAATTTTTTATTCTTTCAATTGCTTTTAATGTATTTTCTTTTGTTCCAAATGCAGTTAATCTAAAATATCCTTCTCCATGAGGTCCAAATCCACTTCCCGGTGTTCCTACAATATTTACCTCTTCTAGTAACTTGTCAAAGAATTCCCATGAAGTCATTCCTTCTGGTACTTTTAACCAAACATATGGTGAATTAATAGCCCCATATACTGTAAATCCAGCTTCTTCTAATCCATTTTTGATAATTTTTGCATTTTCTTTATAATATCCAATGTTTTCTTCTATTTGTTTTTTTCCCTCTTTGGTATAGGTAGCTTCTGCTGCTCTTTGCACAATATATGATACTCCATTAAATTTTGTACAAGTTCTTCTATTCCAAAGTTTATTTAAATCAACTGTTTCTCCATTTTTTGTATATCCTTTTACTGTTTTTGGAATGACCACATAAGCACATCTAACACCTGTAAATCCTGCTGTTTTTGAATAACTCTTAAATTCAATGGCTACATCTTTTGCACCTTCTACTTCATAAATACTATGTGGTATATCTTTTTCTTCTATAAAGGCTTCATATGCTGCATCATATAATATGATACTGTTGTTTTCTTTTGCATAATCTACCCAAACTTTTAAATCTTCTTTAGTTAATACAGTTCCTGTTGGGTTATTTGGAAAACATAAATATATCATATCCACTTTTTCTTTTGGTAAAGCTGGTTTAAAATTATTTTCAGCTGTTACTGGTAAATATACAATATTTTCATATGTTCCTGTTTTATCATTATATTTTCCACTTCTACCTGACATAACATTTGTATCTAGATATACTGGATATACTGGGTCTGTAATGGCAACTTTATTATCTTGTGCAAATATGTCAACAATATTTCCACAATCACATTTTGCTCCATCTGATACAAATACCTCGTCTGGTTCTATATTAACCCCTCTTGCTTTATAATCATTTTCTACAATGGCATTTCTTAAAAATTCATATCCTTGTTCTGGTCCATATCCTTTAAATCCTTCAGCTGTTCCGATTTCATCAACTGCTTTATGCATTGCTTCTAAACAAGCTGGAACAATTGGTTTTGTAACATCTCCTATTCCTAATTTGATAATTTCTTTATCTGGATTGTTTTTACTATATTCAGCTACTTTTTTTGCTATGGTAGAAAATAAATAGCTATCTTGTAAATTTAAAAAATTTTCATTTATATAACTCATATTATCAATTCCTTTCTTTTAATCTTTAGGCATATCCATTAGTTCACCTTCAAAAACAGTCACTGCAGGTCCTGTCATATATACATGATTATCTTCTTTATTCCATTCGATTTCTAAAGTTCCACCTAATAATTCTACATTTACTATATTATCTGTTAATCCATTTAAGCTACATGCTACAACTGATGCACAAGCACCTGTGCCACAAGCTAGTGTTTCTCCAGCACCTCTTTCCCAAACTCTCATTTTAATATGATTTTTATCTACATTTTCAATAAATTCCACATTTGTTTTATTTGGAAATGCTTTATCTACTTCTAAAATTTTCCCATAGGTTTCTACATCAAATTCTTTTGTATTTTCTACAAAAGTAATCGCATGTGGATTTCCCATTGAAACACAAGTAAATGTAAATTCTTTATCTTTCGCTTTTAATGTTAAATTTTTTACTGGTTCTTCTTCTGAAACAACAGGTATTTCCTTTGGTGTAAGGATTGGCTCTCCCATGTCCACTCTTACTGTTTTTACCTTTCCTTTTTCTACATTTAATTGTAGTGTTTTTACACCTGCTAATGTTTCTATGGTAACTTCTGTTTTATTCGTAAGACCTTTGTCGTATACAAATTTTCCTACACAGCGAATTCCATTTCCACACATTTCTGCTTCACTACCATCTGAATTAAACATCCTCATTTTAAAATCCGCAATCTCACTTTTACATATTAGAATCAATCCATCTGATCCAATCCCGAAATTTCGATTGCTAACAAATTGAGCTAGAGATGATTCTTTTTCTATATTTTGATGAATGGCATCCATATAGACATAATCATTCCCTAGCCCATGCATTTTTGTAAATTTTATCATTTTATTCTCATCCCTTCCTAAAGGCACAAATCAAGTTGGAAAAGAATTAAATTTTGGCAAGGAAAATTTTATTTAAAAGGCAAGGGCGCATACTATTGTATGTAACCGCGTTTTAAATGAAATTTGACGCAGACAAAATTGTAATTATTTTTCAACTTTCACCTCTTTTAGGTATTAATATATGGCATAATATAATTATATTATACTATTCTGGATTTTATCATAGTATCCTATTTTTGTAAATAGAAACTATTTATAAAAAATTCATAAAATCTTAACTTTTGCATTATTGTAAAAACATAAATATTACTATATAATAAAGAAAAAGATTATATAGAGGTGTCTATGAAACTCTTTAGAAAATTATTATTAATTATTTTTATATTGATTTTAATCGTTGGAATAGTATGTGGTATTATTGGTTTTGTTACTTATTCCAGAGCCTTAGATGAAAAACCACTGTTAACAAGAACAGCAGAAGTAACAGAAGATGAACATTATACCCCTTTTAGTGAAATGTCTCAAGACTATATCAATGCCGTTATTTCTGTTGAAGATAGAAGATATTATGACCATGGCCCAGTTGATTTTATTGGAATTGCTAGAGCCCTTTGGACAAACCTTAGAACTGGTGAATTACAAGAAGGTGGTAGTACCATTACACAACAAGTTGCCAAAAATTTAGTCTTTACTCAAGAAGAAACTGCAACAAGAAAATTAGGAGAATTATTTGCTGCTTATGATTTAGAGCAAAAATTTTCAAAAGATGAAATCTTTGCTTTATATGTCAATAGTGCTTATTTCGGAGATGGCTATTATGGTATCTATGATGCTAGTATGGGATATTATAATAAAGAACCAAAAGATTTAAACTTGGATGAAGCCTCTATGCTTGCTGGTGTTCCAAATGCACCTTCAGTTTATGCTCCAACAGTTAATCCAGATTTAGCAAATCAAAGACAAGCTCATGTTTTAAAAACAATGGTTGAAAATGAATATATTACACAAGCACAGGCTGATGAAATTATAAATAGTAAGTAAAAAAAGACATATTAACATGTCTTTTTTTACATCTATACTATTTTTCCCCCACCTAAAACAATTCCATCTTCATCATAAAATACAACAGATTGTCCTTGTGTAATTGCTCTTTGTGGTTCTTGAAATAACACTTTTATGTTTTCATTTTCTTTTATGACTTTTGCTTTTGCTTCTTTTGCTCTATATCGAATTTTTGCAAAACATTCTAATCCTTCTTCTAATCTATTTTCAACATTTACAATCCAATTTACATTCATTGCTTCTAATTGGTTACTATACAATTCTTTTTCAGTACCAACAATGACTTGATTATTCTTTATATCTAATTTTACAACATATAATGGTTCTTTATAGGAAATTCCTAAACCTTTTCTTTGCCCTATTGTATAATTGATTAATCCATTATGGGTTCCCAAAACTTCTCCTGTTGTTAAAATAATCTTTCCTTTTTTTGGTTGTTTTTGCATATTTTCTTTTAAAAATCTTTGATAATCATCATCCTTTATAAAACAGATTTCTTGACTGTCCTTTTTATTGGCAATTTCTAGTCCATATTCTTCTGCTAACGCTCTTGTATCTCCTTTACTCTCATTATCTTGCAATGGAAATAAAATATACTCTACTTTTTCTCTCGGAATGGTGTATAGAAAATATGTCTGATCTTTTTTTTCTTCATTTGATTTTCTTAAGACATATTGCTTATATTTTTCTGAATATTCCTTTTTCGCATAATGACCTGTTGCAATATATTGACATCCTAGCTCTTTTGCCTTGTCATAGAAAGTACCAAATTTCAAATATTGGTTACATTCCACACAAGGATTTGGTGTTCTTGCATTTTCATACTCAGAAATAAAAGTATCAATCACATGACATCTAAATTCTTTTCTACAATCAAAAACATGATGTTCTATTGCTAATTTTTCACATACTTTTTTAGCATCTTTTATTGCTTCTTCATTTGGTTCATCTAACAAATTCATTGTGCAACCAATGACTTCATATCCTGCTTTTTTTAAAAGAATGGCTGACACAGAACTATCTACGCCACCACTCATTCCTAATAATACTTTTTCTTTCATTAAAATTCCTCATTCCAATTTCATCTATATTTTATTACTTTTCATCCAAAGAAACATGTATATTATTTTTAAACACCGCGTAAACGAATTAGTCTATCTTGTATTTTTCTTTTACTTCTTCCAATGCTTTTGATAATTGGTCTGGACAAGATGTTCCTTTTGTACCACAAGGAATACCTTTTAATCTTCTGATAGCTTCATTAATATTCATTCCTTCTATTAATCTAGATACTCCTACTGTATTTCCAGCACATCCACCAACAATGATTAATTTTTTAATAATATTACCATCTAATTCAATAATCATTTCTCTTGAACAAACTCCACTAGGTCTATATCGATATTCCATGATGATTCCTCCTGCTTTCCTTATTTTTCATCTAAATCTAATTTAATGTGCACATCTTTTAATTGTTGTTCTGTAACAACAGATGGTGCTCTCATCAATAAATCTCTTGCTCTTTTATTCTTTGGAAATGCAATAACTTCTCTTATATTTTGAGAATCTGCAATTAGCATAATCATTCTATCAATTCCAGGAGCAGCACCTGCATGAGGTGGTGTTCCATATTGGAAAGCATTATATAATGCACCAAATCTATTTTTTACATCTTCTTCGCTATATCCTGCAATTTCAAACGCTTTTACCATGATTTCTGGATCATGATTTCTAACAGCTCCTGATGCCATTTCATATCCATTACAAACTAAATCATATTGGTATGCTAATACATCTAATGGATTTTTATTTTCTAATGCTTCTAATCCACCTTGTGGCATTGAGAACGGATTATGGCTAAAATCAATGGTTCCTTCATCAGATAATTCATACATTGGGAAATCAACGATAAAGCAGAATTTGTATACACCTTTCTCAATTAAGTCTAATCGTTTTCCTAATTCGATTCTAATCAATCCTGCGATTTTTTGTGCTTTTTCAAATTCATCTGCAATAAAGAAAATACTTGCATTTTTTTCTAATCCAAAGTCTTTTTCTAATTTTTCTTTGATTTCATCTGTAATGAATTTTGCAATACCACCTTGAATATTTCCTTCATTGTCTAATTTTGTCCAAGCTAATCCTTTTGCTCCTACTTCATCTGTTGTTGCGAATTCACCCATTTTATCAAAGAATTTTCTTCCTTGTTCTGCTCCATTTGGTACAATAATCGCTTTGATTGTTTTATCCTTAAATGCATTAAAATCAGAATCTTTAAATACTTCTGTTACATCTTGAATAATTAAAGGATTTCTCAAATCTGGTTTGTCAATCCCATATTTCTCCATCGCTTCTTTATATGGAATTCTGATAAATGGTCCTTTATCTACTTTCCAATCTGTAAATTTTTCAAATGTATATGGTACAACTTCTTCTATAACTTTAAAGACATCCTCTTGTGTAGCAAAACTCATTTCAAAATCTAATTGGTAAAATTCTCCTGGTGCTCTATCTGCTCTTGGATCTTCATCTCTAAAACATGGTGCGATTTGATAATATTTATTAAATCCACTAACCATTAATAATTGTTTAAATTGTTGTGGCGCTTGTGGAAGCGCATAAAACTCCCCTGGATTTAATCTACTTGGTACTAAATAATCTCTTGCACCTTCTGGTGAAGAATTTGCTAAGATTGGTGTTTGAATTTCTGTAAATTCTAATTCATCCATTTTATCTCTTATGGTTTTTAATATTTTTGAACGTAATAAGATATTATTGTGTAATTTTTCATTTCTCAAATCTAAAAATCTATATTCTAATCGTAAATCTTCTCTAACTTCTTGGTCTGTATTGATTTCAAAAGGAAGTACATTTTTGCATTTTCCTAATACTTCTATCTTCTCCGCAACAACTTCAATATCTCCTGTTTTCATATGAGGGTTTTTGCTTGCTCTTTCCACAACTTCTCCCTCTATGTGGATACAACTTTCTGTATGTAATTCTTTTACAAATTTTTTTAACTCTTCGTCATTAACCACAATTTGTGTAATTCCAAATTCATCTCTTAAATCTATAAAAGTCATTCCACCCAAATCTCTTATTTTTTGAATCCATCCTGCCAATTCAACATGTTCTTTTACATTTTTGATATTTAATTCTCCACAAGTTTTTGTTCTATACATTTTTATTCCCCCTGTTTGTTTTATCTTACCTATATTACCATAATTTTCGCTATTTTTCAATGGTTATATGTAAGAAAGTGAAAAAGGAAGCTAACAGATTGTCAGCTTCCTTTTTGCGAGGTTAACCGGTTTTGTCTTGTTACTACCTCCACAATATTGCTAATGGATAAGATATGGTATTTCATAATCTCTATCTGATTAGCATATTGTGGCATATGGATTTTGGCCCATTCGCACATAGGAACCATGTATTCCTGGTTTTCCTTTGTGTAATTCTCCATTTCCTCATAACTTGCCTTCGCCAAGAATGTGCAGGTATGAGCTCGATTTGCGAGCTTTTCCAAAATTGCTTTGGGCTCTTCCTGAATCCTTTTATAATATTCAGGAAGTGGCATCGCTTTATCAGAAACAATATCTACAATCCTCGTTACTTCGGGACTGATTCCACTATTTCTAATACATGTATCAGCACCTTTCATCCAGTGTGCTTTTTCATGTAGCAATGCCGCCGCATTTGTGATATCATCCATAATTCCTAAATTCAACAAGTATGAACTTACTCTTAATGGATGAATGACAAATGGGTCACCACTTGTCCTAAGCCTTCCCTCATAAAGTTTTTTTGCCATAGATAACGCCAAATATGTATTCAGCATTTTTTCTTTCTTGGCATTCATTTCTATGAACAGAATCATGTCCTGATAGTTTTCCGTTTGTTTTGTAATTGCCTCTTGCATTCCTAAAAGTGATGCTAAGGACTCGCAAATGGAGACAATTAAGTTTTCCAATATTTTGATAATATCGGAAAACTGGGGATAGATTTTCTTTCCTTCTGCACACAACGGATATATGTACTCAGTCGTTTCACGAATATATTTTATTCTTCGTGATTCTTTGAATACCTGCATTGTTGTACAATTGTTAGCTCTATCCGAAAGTTTAATTAACAGTGCCTTCCAATTGCTGAGAATATTTCGAAAATACTCTTCCGGATCATATGGTTGTCCTTTTGGAGGTTTGGAAAGTATGTCAACTATTATCCATACTTCTTCATCCAAATGGTATACCTCTACCATTTCTCTTCCTTTATTTAGAAGATTACAATCCTCAATAACATCGTGCAACACTGCCGATGCCAAGAGAACATCATATTGACGTCTTATCCAAGACTCACTTTTTTGGGGATACCACTCCTTTAAATATTTATCAACATTTAGAAGTAGTAATGTCTTGCATACCATTAAAGGATGTATAACATATGGTTCTCCACCATCTCTATACTGTCCTTTGTGATACTTCACAGCAAGTGTCAATGCGGTTATCAAATTCCGCAAGTTATTGGTTATTGCATAATTTTTCAGCTTATTGTACTCTATCTGCCAACGTTCTAAACCAGCTTTTTCTTTCATTTTGTTAACCTCCCTTTTTCTGAATCAGGGTTTCCAAGTTTCTTGCAATATTATATACCTTTTCCCAGATTATGTCAATCATTTTATTTTTACTCGATAGCATAAATTTTTAGTAGGATTTCTCTTCATTAAAATCCTAAACTGACTTTGTTTCTTGATTTTTGAGATTCCT